>JAUIEE010000004.1 GCA_030428965.1 bacterium
AAGGAGCGCTGCACCTCGAGCTTGGAGGTCTACGAGGAGTTCCCCGAGTCGTTCGAAGTCGCCGCGCGCAGTGCGTACGGGGTCTCGGCTACGCCCCGTCCCGAAGATCCGACCGGGGGCCCCGACCGCGCCAAGCTCGATGCAGGCAGCGAGGTGGTCTTGACCAGGAGCTACCGTCCTTCCCTGCGTGGACTCTTCTCGTTCGGTCGTCTCCGGGTGCGAGTGCGCAGCTCCTGGAACCTCATGCTGCGTCAATCGGTCTGGGAGAGCGAGCCGACCGTGGCCGTGGAGCCCGCCCTGGCCAACCTGCACCGCACCCTGCGCCTGGCGGCCAGCGACCGCTGGCGGGATCTCGGGGTGCGGCTCTTGCGCCAAAGGGGCGGCGAGACGGAGTTCGAGTCCCTGCGCGAGTACGTTCAAGGAGACGACATTCGCCGCGTGGACTGGAAGGCCTTCGCCCGTCGCGCCAAACCCATGGTGCGCCAGTACCAGGTCGAGCGCGGACAGGAGCTGTTCCTTCTGGTCGATTGCGGGCGTCGCATGCGGGCGACCGCCGAGGAGGGCGAGCGGCGCGGCTGGAGCAAGCTGGATTGGGCCCTCGACGCGGCCTTCGAGCTGGCCGCCGTTGCGCTGTCCAAGGGGGATCGGGTCGGTGCGGCCTGTTTCGATGCGCGCCTGAGCCCCTTCGTCGGAGCGGCCAAGGGGGAGCGCCAGTTCACGCGTCTTTCCCAGGTTTTGTTTCCCGTGCAGCCCTCCGAGCGGGAGTCCGACCTGGCCCGTGCGCTGCGCGAGCTGGCCGCCCGCCATCGTAGGAGGGCCACGGTCATCGTGATCTCCGACGTGGCGGATCCGCTGTCGGTCGCGCCCCAGAAGCAAGCGCTCCAGGCGGCCTCGCGCCGACATCGGATCGTGTTCGCCGCGCTGGATGATCCCCTCGTGCGCGAGGTTGCCGGCGGCGAGGCCGCCGCGCGCCCGGCCGTGCGTGCCGCGGCCCTGGAGCTGGTGGAGGACCGCCGGCGTTCCCTGGCGACCCTGGCGTCCAGTGGAGCACGCGTCCTGGACGCGTTGCCGGCGGACGCGGCTGCTCCTCTGCTCAGCGCGTGGCTGTCCGAGCGTCGTCGGGCGCGCTAGCCCTGCGTCCCGCGAACAGGGCCCAGGCCAGGAGGAGGAGCCCCGTGCCCACGGCGACCGCGATGCGCACGCCGAAGGGGGCGTGGGGACTGACGAAGCCTTCGATCAAGCCAGCCAGGAACAGCATGGGAAAGACCGGGGCCAACACCTCCAGCGCGTGTCGGCTCTCGAGCTGGAGGGCGTGGGAGCGGGTCCACGGGCCGGGCCGGATCCAGGCGCGGACCATGCACAGCCCGGCGGCCCCCGCGAGCAGGATGGCCTGGATCTCCAGCACCCCATGGCACCACAGGATCGAGGAGATCGCTCCCGCCTGGCCCCAGTGTCCGGCAACCGCCGTGTAGGTGCCCAGCATGAGCGAGTTGGTCGCCAGCAAGAGGACGTAGAGCGGCGGGACCAGGGCCGAGGCGAAGAACAGGATCCCCACGCCCATGTTGTGGACCATGATCCAGCCGGCCGTCTCGGGGGACTTGCCCAGGCCGAAGGTGAAGTTGCCCTGGAACGGTTCTCCGTCCGGCGTCTCCTGGAGCTGGCGAATCTCGGTCTCGACCATCTCCTGGCTCAAGAGGGAAGGTGCCAGGTCCAGGTCCCGCGATACTCCGAACCAGGCCAGGAGCGCCAGGCCGTAGAGGAGAGCTCCGGTCGTGGCCAGGAGGCGCCACTCGGAGCGCAGCGCCCTGGGGCTGCGCACGAAGAAGAGCGTGGTGAACCCATGCAGCCAGGACCTGGAGGTCGGCTCGTGTCGGCGGTAGAGGAGAGCGTGGGCGCGGGAGACGAGCCCCCGTGCCTGGGCCGCCCCGTGGGGATCGGTGCCCCGGGCTTCGAGTCGGGCCGTGATGGAGCAAGCCTGGCGGAAGAGGCGCGGCAACTGGGCCAGGTCCTCTTCGGAGAGCGAGCGGAGCCCGTGGCGCGCCCTGCCGAGCGCCGCACGCAGACGCCCCAAGCCTTCCTGGTCCGCCTTCTCCATGGGGAGCATCCTACCTCACCCATGGCGCCGCGATCTTCGCACCTTCGCCGGAAGTCTGCGTGCCCGGGCTCCTCTGCGCTAGGATTCCCGGCGAGATGCGCGAGCTGCACGTCGAGACCACCGAAGGGCTGATCCTGCGCTTCGAGCTGGCGGGGGCCGGATCCCGAACGGCGGCATCGCTCCTCGACTGCCTGCTCCTGTTCATCGCCTTCTTCTTCCTCGGCATCTTCCTCGCCCTTCTCAGCTCGATCGACCCCACCGGGCTCTCGGGCTTCGGCGCCGGTCTCCTGGCCGGGGGGCTCCTGATCGCTTCCTGTGCCTACCAGATCCTGTTCGGTGTCTTTCGCAACGGCCAGACGCCGGGCAAGAGCCTGTTGGGCCTGCGCGTCGCGGACGCCCAGGGGCACTCGGCCTCCTGGGTGCAGCACGCCCTGCGCGGACTCTTCTGGCCCCTCGAGGTGTTGCTCCTGGTTCCGATCTCCCTCGGCATCCTCTTGATCGGAGCGACGGCCCGTCACCAGCGTCTGGGGGATCTGGTGGCCGGAACCCTGGTCCTGCGCACCCTCCGCAACCCGGAGAAGAGCGAGCCTTTCCCCGATCGTCGCTGGGAAGGGCTGATGGAGAAACGCCTCGAGCTGTCGCCGGCCCTGGCGACACGTTTCGATGAGCACGAGATCGGCTGGCTGCGGGGCTTCCACTCGCGCTCGGGAATCGGGAGCGAGGCGCGCGAGCGGATCCTGCTCAAGGCGGGTCCGGTGTTTCTCGAGCGGATCGGGGTGCAGCCTGGCCGGGATCCCCACCAGATCGATCTCCTCCTGCGGGAACTCTACGTGTTCCTGCGGGAGTTCGGGCCGTCCTCGGGGGGCGGACGCAGCCTTCCGCGATAGTTCTCCATGGCGCGGATGTCGTCCTCGTCGAAGCCTCGGCCCGGCTTGCCCATGTCCCACACCCGCGGACGACGCGCGCTGCCCGTCGCCTCGCGCTCCGGTTCGGCGGCAGGCTGGGAAGCCTCGGCCTGGGCGTAGCGCGAAGGATCGAATCCGGGACCTGGGCCGAAGGGCGTCTGTCCGTGGCGCACGCGAACGCTCATCAGCTCCCAGCCGCCCGAGATCCAGATGAAGGCGGTGAACACCAGCACCACGCACAGGGACTGGCGCGAGAAGAACATCAGAGAAACGGCCAGGATCGACAGCGAGAGGGCTACCCAGCGGCCGATGCGGACGGCCTTCTCGGTGGCGCTGACCCAGTCCGTCGAGCGCGCGAACCAGGCGCGCAGGAGACGGCCGCCGTCCATGGGGAACGCGGGCAACAGGTTCGAGACCCCCAGCAGCAGATTCACGAACACGGCCGCGATCAAGAGCACGCCGAGGGTCGGACCGGCCCAGGGTTTGAGGAGGACCGCCACGGTGGCCGCTAGCGCGGCCAGGATCAGGTTGACCACCGGACCTGCGACCGCGACCAGGGCTTCCACTCTCGGGACCTCGGGCATGGCTTGCAGTCGTGCCATGCCGCCCAGGGGCCAGAAGGTGATGTCCACCACTCGAATCCCGAAGCGCTTGGCCATGAGCCCGTGTCCCAGCTCGTGCAAGAGCACCGAGCCGAACAGGATCAGCAGCAGGCCGGGGGACTGCAGACTGCCGGAGAAGAGCAAGAGGAGCAGGCAGCTCCAGTGCAAGCGGATCGGGATGCCGAACGCGCTGCCGATCCCGATCGATCCTTTCACAAGTAGGGGTCCTCGGGTCCTTGCAAGGGCCCGTGCGCACCGGCGCGAGGGTGGACCCTAGGCCGCCACCCTCGCCACCACAAGCGGGGAAGTACGGGAAGGCTGGTCCGCTGCCTCTCGGTGCGGCTCGGGCTGTCCTAGAATGGTCTCCATGCAGGCCCATGCCCACGGAAGCTCCCTGCGGGTGGTTCGTATCGCCCTCGACGACGAGGAGCGCCGCGGGCTGCGAACCCTTCCTTGGGAGTTCGAGTCGGACCCTTGCAGACGAATCGCCGCCTGGGGGGGGACGGCCCTCGGGCTCTCGGTTCTGCTCGAAGAGGCCGAGCGCGACCCCGGGTCTTCCGGGCCTTTTCTCGTGACCGTGGGACGCTGCGTGGCGCGGGGAGTTCCCACCGCGGCCCGCGCGAGTTTGCTGGGGCGCTCGCCCCTGTCCGGCCTGCTCTCGGAAGGACAGGTCGGAGGCTCCTTCGCCCTTCACCTGGCCGCCCACGCGGATGCCCTGTGGATCGAAGGGCGCACGGGCAGACTGGGGGCCGTGCTTTGGATCGACGCCGAAGGCGAGGTGACGCTGCGAAGCCTGCCCCAGCTGCTCGGTCTCGGGGCCCGGGCCACGGGCGAGAGCCTCGAGCGTGAGCTGGGTGCCTGCGCCTCCCTCGCCATCGGTCCCGCCGGCGAACGGGGAATCGCCTTCGCGAACATCGGCACCGGGGAGGCGCAGCCGAGCTTCGTGGGTCGCGGAGGACTGGGGGCCCGGCTCGCAGCCTTCGGTCTCAAGGCCATCGCGGTGGCACGTCCCGCCGTGCCACCCTCCGGCCGAGGAGCGCGGGACCTGGTGGAACGGCTGGCAGCTTCGCCACGCCTGAAGCAACGCGCCCAGGGGGGGACCTTCGAGCTCTACCACGCCCACGCGGTACGCTCGGACCTGATGACGCCCGACGGACCTCTCGGCGCGGACGGGGCTCGCAAGCTGGTCCGCGAGAGCGAGGAGCAGCACGTGGGCCAGAAGGGCTGTCGCGGCTGTCCGACTCCGTGCGGCTGGATCTTCGAGCGCGACGAGGGGGAGCGTCAGGGGGCGCATTTCAGCGCTTCGTCGGCCCTCGGTACGGACCTCGGGTTCGATCGCTTCGGGCCCGCGCTCGAGCTCCTGGCGGCCTGCGACCGCTACGGACTCGACGCCAAGGAAAGCGGGGCGGTGTTGGCTCTGGCGGCGGGCGAGGCGGGGGGACCTACCTTCGGGGACGCTGCTTCCTTCCTGGAGGCGCTGCGGGCCATCGTGGAAGGGGATCCCCATGCGGAGCCCTGGCGCCAGGGTTCGGTGGGCCTGGCCCGCAGCCTCGGTCGTTTGGCCCAGCTGCCCCAAGCTCGCGGGCAGGCCGCGCGCTCGGGGTCTTCCCTGGCTGCGCTCCTGGGCCAGTGCGTGAGCTCGGCGGGGCCCGACCCGATGCGCAGCTTTCCCTTCCTGCTGGACGCGACCTCTCCGGAGTCCCTCGAACGCATCCTGGGCACGGCTTTCCCCCCGGGCACGGCCGAGCCCCGCAGTCCGGTGGGCAAGGGCGAGCTCGTCTTCTGGCACGAGAACCTCGTGACGGCCGTGGACATGACCGGCTTCTGTTCGTTCTCGATGGCCGGCCTGCTGGCGGACGAGGTCGCCGACGTCGACCAGCTGGCTGCCTGGATCCTGCCCGAGTCCTTGCTCGATCCTGCCGAGCCCGGTTGGAGCGCGACCGGGAAAGGGCGGCGGCTGTTCGCCGCAGGGGCCAACCTGGTTCTCTTGCGCCGGCGCATCAATCAGCTCTGGGGAGCGCCCGGGGATCAGGATCGGCCCGCCTGGGCCCGGGCCCGGTTGGAGCAACCCGGAATGCTGTCGGACTACCTCGAGCTGCGCGGCCTCGACGAAGAGGGCTATCCCGAGGCGTCCGCCCTCGATCGGTTGGGAAGCCCCGATCTCCTGCCCCCGGTGCGCAAGGCGCCGCGAGCGGAGGAGCGAGAGCCGCCGAGCGCTGCGCGCGCCCGCGGCACGGTCCACCTGCGTTCGGTCGGTGCCCTCGAGCGTGCGCTGGGTTCCGAGGCCAGCGTGTCCCTCGACCTTCCGGCCCCGGTCCTCGACGTGCTCGCGGCCAAAGCAGCGGAGAGTCCGGAGCTCGCGGGTCAACTCGTTCGCGACGGAAGGACGATCCCGTCGGTCTGGCGGGAGGGAAAGCGCTTGAATCCCGGCGACTGGGTCGAGGACGGCGACGTGCTCGAGCTGGTCGCGGCGATCAGCGGGGGCTAGCCGAGGGCTTCCAGGGTCCAGCGCACGGCTTCGGCGGGGCTCGCGGCGACGCGCACCGCCGGATCGATCTCCCAGGAGCCCAGGCTGACCACGGGCTTGGCGCGCTTGAGGGCGTAGGCGATCTCGGACAGGGTTCCGTGCTCGCCGGCCACCGCGATGAAAGCCCGGGCCGTATTGGCGAGGATGGCGTTGCGCGCGTCGCCCATGCCGGTCGCGATGGCCAGCTCCACGTAGGGGTTGGCCTGCGCGGGATCCGGGCCCGGGAGGATGCCCACGACGTGACCGCCGGCCTCCCGCGCTCCGCGGGAAGCGGCCTCCATGACGCCGGTCAGCCCGCCGGTCACGACCGTATGGCCGGCTTCGGCCAGGAGGCGTCCCACCTCCCGGGCCCTGGCGGCCGCGGCTTCGTCGCAACGGGCCGCTCCGATGACGGCGATGGGGGTCTGCATGGAAAAAGCTTAGCGCCCGGGGCCGAAGTTCCAGGTGGGCTTTTGGAGCCGGGCCGTTCCGCCCGATAGCCTCGGGACGATGAAGGTGCTGATCCTCAAGACGGGCGCCCTGGGCGATGTGCTGCGCACGACCTCGATCCTGCCCGGGCTCCACCGGCGCTACGCGGGCTGCGAGGTGGTGTGGGTCACGGCCCGGGGAGCGGCCGACCTGGTCCAGCACCACCCTCGCGTCGCCAGGACCGAGCTCCTCGACCTGGGGGACCCGGCGTCCTTCGAGGCCCTGGGCGAGAAGCTCGAGCGCGAGAGCTGGGGACGCATCCTGTCCTTCGACGACGAACAGCCCCTGTGCGACCTGGCCACGCGCCTGGCGGCCGTCTCTCCCGAGGGAGCCCTGTCCGGGGCCTACACCGATCCTGCCGGCCGTCGGGTCTACACCCACGACGTTTCGCCCTGGTTCGACATGGGGCTGCTCTCGGTGCACGGCAAGGCCGAGGCCGATCGCCTCAAGGCCGCCAACGTCGAGACTCACCCGGCCATCTTCGCGCGCATGCTCGAGATCGACATGGGGGAGCCCGAGCTGCCCCTGCCCGAGAAGGCCCACCGCTTCGCCAGGAACTTCGCGGCGCGCCACGAGCTCCATGCCGTGCGTCCCTTGATCGGACTCAACACCGGGGCAGGCGGACGCTGGGACTCGAAGAAGCTGCCCGTCGAGCGGGTGGGCGAGCTGGTGGAGTCCCTCGACCAGGCGCTGGGTGGCAAGGTCACCTTCCTCCTGCTCGGTGGACCCGAGGAGCGCGAGCGCAACGACCGCATCCTGGCCCAGGCCCGGGGCGGCGCGCGCATCGTCGATGGGGGGACGGACAACTCGCTGCTCGACTTCGCGGCCCTGGTCGACTCCCTCGACCTGCTCGTGACCAGCGACAGCCTGGCGCTCCACATGGCCGTGGCCCGCGAGGTGCCGGTGCTGGCCTTCTTCGCGCCGACCCCCGCCGAGGAGATCGAGCTGTACGGCCGTGGCAGCAAGGTGGCGAGCACGTCGCCGGACTACGCTTCTTACCGCTCCGACGCGGACACCTCGACCCTGACAACCGAGCGTCTGCTCGAAGCTGCCCTCGGCCTCCTGGCCGAGCGCTAGGCGCTCCGCGCACCCCGATTCCCATCGAGCGCCGCCGGGGGCTTGGTGCCGGACGCCGCTTGGACGTACCCTCTTGCGATGGGGACGAAGTGGATCTGGTGGACGGCCAAGGCCCTCGAAGGCGGCGGCATGGTCGTCATCCTGGTCGGACTCTTGCTCTCGATTCAGCTCGGTTTCGAGGACGAGGGGCTGGAATCGATGCGCTACGAGGGCACCGCCCTGATGGTGGGCGGGGTGATGTTCTTCCTGGGCTGGCTCCTCGAGCGCAGCCTGGGGACGCGCTAGGGCGCCGAATCCTGAATCGCCCCGCTAGGGGAGCCGCGTGCGTCCGCTCCAGCGCTCTTCGTCTTCGCAGGCGATGGCCAGGCCCGGCCCGCTCTCCGGCAGCTGCGCCAGGAGTTCTCCGCTCTGCGACCAGATCGCGCTGTGCCCGGCCGAGGGGAGGCCTCCGGTGGGGCCGCCGTAGTTGGCGAGGACGACGGCCAGGGAGTGCTGAATGGCATAACCGCGCAGCCGCTCTTCTTCGGCTCGGAGCTCCCCCGGGGTGAAGAACATGCTGGCCAGGTAGCTCCGCGCTCCCCGTCGCGCGGCCCGGAGCGGATGCTCGGCGTCCCCCGTGTCGGCGCAGATCGCGATGGACGCGAAGTGTTCGTCGATCCGAACGAGCTCATCGCGCTCTCCGGGGCAAAAGACGGACGGCTCCGGGGGAGGCACGGCTCCGCCCGGATTCACTTCCGGGGGGAAGGCGCCCAGGCGCCGTTTCGTGGTCAGGCCCAGGTGTCCATCGGGGCACAGGACGAAGGCGCCGATGTGCAGCTTCTCGCCTGAGCGGACCGGCGCTCCCACGACCAGGGTCACGCCGCCGGAGGCGGCGCGAGCGCGGAGCGGATCGAGCCGCGCATCGTCTTCGGTGAAGGCCAGGGCCGGGGCCAGGTCGAGCTCGTAGCCCGTGAGGGAGAGCTCGGGGAACACGAGCAGCTGCACGTCCTCGCCGGCCGCGGCGTCCACCAGGTCCAGGTGGCGGCGGGTGTTGGTCGCGACGTCTCCCCGCACGGGGACCGTCTGGGCTGCCGCGAGGGAACGCGAGGAGCTCATCGCTCGGCTAGAGCTGGCGGTTCGGCGCCACCCATTCGGCCACGAGCACCATCATCTCGTCCCAGATCTGGGGCCCGTCGATGACGTCCACGTCCGCATCGGGATTGTTGGGGTTCTCCCAGGAGTTGTCGAAGGTGGCCTTGACCTGAATGCGCGTACCGGCCTCCAGGTAACGCGGCTCGCGGAAGGTGTAGGTGAACTGCCAATCCGGATCCCACTCCTCGATCTCGAGCACGTGTTCCTCGGTGCCGTCGGAATGGGCCAACGTAACGTCGAAGGACTTGCCCCGCAGGTGCATGTGGGGCGTCAGGGAGCGCAGGTAGCTCGGGGCCACCATCGTGTAGCTCGTGTAGAAGGGCACGTCGGGCTCGCCCGCCGGCAGGAACACCGTGGGGTTGCGGATCATGCGCGTGCGGGCCGCGAAGCGCGGCGGCTCGTCCGCCAGCACCATCCCGATCGCCGTTCGATCCTGGGTGGCCACGCCGTTCGGCGTGTAGTGCATCTCGATGCGGATGACCGATCCCTTGGGGATGAAGCGCGCGACTCCCTCGGCGAAGACCCGCGGGTCCTTGCCCGGGAGGTAGGCCAGGAGGAACTGCCAGCCCTCGCGGCTCTGGTTCCAGGGCACGAGGGTGTTCAGGATGCGTTCCTCGGTGGGGTACGCGTCGGCCGGAGGCTTGAACATCGCCGTGGCGTGGTGGACGACGGTCGGATCGCTGGGCAAGACCTGCATGCGCTCGACCCAGAGATCCTCGGGGACGGTCTCCTCGATGAAGAACTTGGTCAGGTCCACGACCCCCTTGGCCGGAATGTCGAACGGCTCGGGAAGTCGAAAGACGAGGTCGGGCTCTCCGATCAGCCCTCCGGCCAGTCCCGAGGCCGGGGAGCATCCTTCGCATCGCCCTCGGGGGCACCCTGGGCATACCAGTCGAGCAGGTCGCGCTTGTCGCGCTCGCTCAGTCGGCGGTCGTTCTCCCACGGGCCGCCGGTGTCGGTCGCGTACCAGGGGGGCATGATGCCCTCGGCGACCGTGAACTTGACCATGCCGCGCCGGCCCTTGACCTGCTCGTAGGTTTCCAGCGGGAAGGGGGCCGCACCGCCCGTGCGGTGGCAGGCGACGCAGTTCTGCTGCAGGATGCGGCTGATGCGGTTGTGGTAGGTCAGCGTGGGCTCCGACGCGCCGGTCCACTCGGTCTCCCACTCGAGGAAACAGCCCGGGGCGCTCGTCGCCGACGTGCGCACCGGTTCGCCTGCCAGGGTGGCGTCGATGGCGTTGGCCAGGTAGCGGTGCTGGGCCGCTTCCCGCACGACGCCGCGGCCGACGCGATCGTCGAGGGCGCCGCGGTAGACCAACGTGCGGGCGGCATCCAGGAGGAAGGTCTCGGTCGTGGTCTTGGCCCCCAGGGTCTGGGCGATCTTGCCCTCGGGGTCGTGGACGTAGCGCCCGCGGAAGCCGAACTGCTCGATCTCGCCGCGCATCTCCTCGGGCGTGTTGTGGGGCGAGACGTTGAGGTAGAGGAAGACGACCGGCTCGTCGGCGTAGGAGGCCTCGAGCTCGGCGGTGTCCGGGCCCATGCGCTTGGAGACGGGGCAGCCCACGTCACGCAGCAAGAGCACCAGGGGCTTCTTCCCGGCGATCTCGGAGAGCGTGCGCGTCTCGCCGTCCAGGCCGGTGGTCGAAAGGTCGGCCACCAGCTCGCCGATCCCCTCGCTGCGCGGATCGAGGATGGCCGCGCGCTCCTTGAGCAGGCTGTCGGGACCCTCGGTCTCCGACTGCGGGGAAGCGCTCTCCTGCGCACAACTGCCCAGGAGAAGGGCGCCGAGGGCGAAGGCGAGGAGGTGCTGGCTGCGACTCGATTTCGGCATGGGAGTTGGCTTCGGTCCAGGGTGCCCATCGACCGATGTCAGGGGCGGTCTTGATCCGTGCGCGGTGGGCTTTCCTGGGTCCTCCGATAGGGTACATTCCCGGTCAGGACCCGACCCCGCGAACTCGGTTCGAGATCCCCCGGTGAAGGAAGACCAGAAGATGGCCAGCACGAACGACCCCTCGCTCGAAGCGCGCCTGCGGGCCTGGACGTGGCTCCTCTTGCCCCTGACCCTGGCCGCGGGCCACGGGCTGTTCCTCTTGTTCGCCACGACCCGCACGAACCTCTTACCGTCCCGCCGCGAGCTCGGGGGCGGAACGACGGCCTACCTCGTGCTCTATTTCCTGGCGGCCATCCCCCTGGCCCTGGGAGTCTTCTCCCTGCGGCGCCCGCTCCTGCGTCTTTCCCCGCGCGTCCTGGGGACCCTGGCCCTCGCGGCCTGCGTGGTCACCGCCCTGGTCTTCGGCCTCTACCTGAGCCGGATCTGGAGCGCGTAGGCCCGGCGCCTACTCTTCTTCGTCTTCGCCCGCGTAGCCCAGCTTGCGCAAGAGGTCGAGGTCGACGCCACCGTCGTCGCCCCGGGCGGCCGGCATCTGCAGCACGTCCTCGGGGGGGCGGTACCAGTCCGCGTCGATCATCTCCTTGAACAGAGCCAGGGCGCGCTCCTCTTGCGAGGCATACAGGTTGTCCAGCTCGCCCCGATCCCGGTTCACGTCGAACAAGAGCCAGTAGGGACGCTCGCCCGTGTCCCAGGGGGCGATCGAGGGAACGGGCTTGCGGGTTTCCAGGTCGTTCTCCCTGCGGATGACCTTGTAGGTGCCGTCCGAGATCCCGCGCCACTGGAAGGCCGGCCGTTCGTCGCCGCCCGACTCCATGGGAGCCAGACGATGTCCTGTTTCCGAGCCGTCGAGAACCGGCAACAGGCTCGTTCCCTGGACGCCCGGCGGCACCAGCTGGTCCAGCCCGACCGCGTCGAGCAGGGTCGGCATGACGTCCATGAGGCGCACCTGATGGGGGATGCGAGCCGGTGCGAGGTCGGGTCCCCAGAAGACCAGCGGGACGTGGGTCAGCTCGGAGTAGATCGAGTGGCTGTGCCCGAACTGGCCGTGCTCCAAAAACTCCTCGCCGTGGTCCCCCGACAGGACGATGAGCGTGTCGGGGTAACGCTGCATGACCTCTTCGAGGAACGGTCCGAGGTAGTGGTCGACGTAGCACAGCTCCTCGTCGTAGATGTCCACGATGCGCTGCAGCATCTCGGGGCTGACCTCGGACAGGTCCCGGTCCCCGCGCATGTACTCGTCGATCAGCGGCCCGGCCAGCTGGAAGTCGAGCCCCGAGCGGTCGTACTTCCCCTGGAAGGGGGGCGGCGCGACGTAGGGGTAGTGGGGGTCCATGATGTGGACGTAGGCGAAGAACGGTCGGTCCGCTTCGCGCTCGTCCGCGAGCCAGCGGCGCACGTCGGGCAGCATCCACTCGGCCCGGCCCGCGTCGCGCTCGGGCGTGCGCTTGGCGAAGTAGTCCACGAAGTGCCGCGCCCCTTGATCGAAGCCGCGGATGGGCAGGATGTTCGGGTTGTTCGACCACATGCCCGTGTCCCAGCCCTTGGCCCGCAGGATCTCGACCACGGTCGTGACCCCGGGCAGCAGGGAGATGCCGCGCACCGGCATGCCGATCTGGGGCTGGCTCACGGCGCGGTGGCGCGACGGCAAGAGCCCCGTGAACAAGGTCGCCACCGAAGGCTTGGTCCAGCCGGACTGGGCGATGGCGTTCTCGAAGACGACGCCCCGCTCGACCAGGCGGTCGAGGTTGGGGGAGACGTCGCGCTCGTAGCCCAGGAAGCCCGCGTGGTCCGCGCGCCAGGTGTCCACCAGGACGAACAGCACGTTGGGACTCTCGGCCGGCGGGCTGGGCTGGGTCCAGGCAGCCAGGCGAGCGGGGAGGAACAGCGCCAAGAGGAGCAGCGCGAGAGCCGGGATCGGGTGGCCCGCGAGGCGCGTCCACTTGCCCAGGCCGCGCAGGCTCTCCTTCCTGGCCAACAGCTCGAGGACCAAGGCGAGCACCAGGGCCACACCTGCGGCCATCGAGGCGTGCTTCCAGAAGGTGAGCCGGGACCACAGGTCCAGGGTCAGCCAGTCGAAGCCCAGCGCGTTCCAGCGGTTCGCGACCTGGGCCGACCAGGCGCGGTAGCCGCCGTAGGCCAAGAGGCCGAGGCCAAAGCCCGAGACGGCGGAAAAGAGGAGGCGAAGCAGCATGGCGGGCGATCCGAGGGCTCGCAGGTTCCCCCATCGTCCTCCCAGCGGCAAGAGGCTGAGGGAAAGTTGCCCGTGGAGACTAGCTCGCCTCGGCCGCTCCGTCCCGGAACTGAAGGGCGTAGAGGCGCGCGTAGATTCCACCCTGGGCCAAGAGCTGTTCGTGATTGCCCGACTCCCTCAGCTCACCGTGGTGCAAGACGAGGATGCGGTCGGCGCGGCGGACGGTGGAGAGACGGTGGGCGACGACCAGGGCGCTGCGTCCGCGCAGGAGCTGGTTGGTGGCTTCCTCGATGCGGGCTTCGGTGGTCGAGTCGACGCTGGAGGTGGCCTCGTCCAGGATCACCAGGGACGGGTTGCCGGCCAGGGCCCGGGCGATGGCCAGGAGCTCGCGCTCGCCGGTGGACAGGCTCGTGCCGCGCTCGGCCACCTCGGTGTCCAGCCCTTCCGGCAGCCGGGCCACGAGCTCGCCCGCGGTGCTCGTCTCCAGGGCGCGGGCGAGGGATTCGGGGGTGACCCACGAGCGTCCCAGCTCGAGGTTGTGGCGCACGGTGCCGGTGAACAGGAAGTCCTCCTGGAGGACGATCCCCAGCCGCCGACGGTAGCCCTCGAGGTCGAGCTCGCGCAGGTCCGTTCCGTCCACCGTGATGCGACCTCGTGTCGGATCGAAGAAGCGCAGGGCCAGGCTGACCAGGGTCGACTTGCCGGAACCTGTGGCCCCGACCAGGGCCACCGTTTGGCCGGCCGGAATCTCGAAGCTCACGTCCTTGACGACGCGTTCGCCGTCGGGGCCGGCATAGGAGAACGAGACGTCCTCGAAGGCGATGTGCCCGCGGAAGGCCGGAGAGACCGGCGTCGCCTCGACGGGGCTGGCCACGGCAGGCCGGGTGTCGAGGATGTCGAAGATGCGCTCCGCGGAAGCGAAGGCGGCCTGCAGGACGTTGTAGCGCTCCCCGAGCTCGCGGATGGGACCCACCAGGTACTGCAGCAGGAACCAGAAGAGGATGAAGTCCCCCGGAGTGATCGAGCCGGCGGCGATGGCGCCCCCTCCGGCCCAGACGGTCGAGCCCTGGATGATCAGCGTGACGATGCCGATGATCGGGTAGAAGATCGCGAACAGGAAGATGGTGCGAATGTTCGCCTGCAGGTAGTCGGCGAGCATGCCCTCGAAGCGCTCGGACACGCGCTTCTCACGACGGAAGACCTTCACGACGCGGATGCCCGAGAGCACCTCCTGCAGGAACCCGTTCAAGCGGGCCAGGCGCGCGCGCACCTTGCGATGGGCCCGACGGGCGCCTCCGCGGAACACGAGGCTGACTCCGATCAGGACGGGCGTGAGGCCGAGGACGAGCAGGGCCAGGGGCGTGCTGACGCTGAAGAGCAGGGCCAAGACGATCACGACCTTCAGGAGGTCGAAGATCAGGACGATCAGGCCCGAGGTGAACAGCTCGTTGAGGTTCTCGACGTCGTTGGTCACGCGCGTCACGAGCGCTCCGGTCGGACGGCGGTCGAACCAGCCGAGCTCCAGCTCCTGCATGTGTCCGAAGAGCTCGGTCCGCAGGTCGTGGATCACGGCCTGGCCCGTGCGCGTCAGCTGGCTGAGCTCCAGGTAGCGCAGGAAGGCACCCACGACGATGACCAGGACGTACAGCGCGGCGAGCAGGCCGATTTCCCGCAGGTAGGGAGCCGTGTCGAAGGCGTCCGTCCCCGCGGCGAGGCGGGCCTCTTCCGCTTCCAGGACGGGACCGTCGATGGCCGACTTGATGATCCAGGGGCCCGCCAGCTGCAGAGCGAAGACCCCGATCAGCACCAGGAAGCTGACGAAGAACATCCTGGAGTGGGGGCGCGCGTAGCGGGCCAGTCGCCGGATGACGGCCGTGTCCCAGGCCTTGGTGGCGACGATGTCGTCTTCGTGCGGCTCGCTCACAGCTCTTCCAGCTCCTCCTGCATGCGCTGGCGATCCCAGGTCTCCCGGTACCAGTCCGAGCGCTCCAGCAGCTCCTCGTGGGTCCCGGCGGCTTCGACCCGACCGTTGCGCAGGGCCAGGATCTTGTCGGCGCGACGCACGGTCGCGAGCCGGTGGGCCGAGACGATCACGGTGCGCCCCCGGCCGGCCTCGTGCAGGTTCTCGAACAGCCTGGCCTCGGTCTCGGTGTCCACCGCGCTGAGGGAATCGTCCAGGACGAGGATGCGCGGATCCTTGGCCAGGGCGCGGGCGATGCAGCTGCGCTGGCGCTGGCCGCCCGAGAGGGTCACGCCCCGCTCCCCGATCATCTGCTCCAGCCCGTCCGGGAACCTGGCGACCTCGTCCTGCATGCAGACCATCTCGATCAGGTCGCGCAGCTGGTCGTCCTCGAGCGTCTCGTCCGCCCCGAACAAGAGGTTCGAGCGGTAGGTGTCGGAGAACAGGAAGGAGTCCTGGGGAACGTAGGCGATCGCACCGCGCACGTCGGCCACGGTCATGTCCCGCAGGGGAACGCCGTCCATGCGAATCTCGCCCTGGGCTTCGAGCAGACGCCCGACCAGGTTGAGCAGCGTGCTCTTGCCCGATCCGGTGGGGCCGACGATGCCGAGGGTGGATCCGGCCGGGATCTCGACGCTGACGTCGGCCAGGGCAGGTTGGGGAGCGCCGTGGTAGGTGTAGCCGACCTGGCGCAGCGAGAGGCCGCCCTCGTACGGCGGGGCCGGCGTCGGATGCTCCGGGTCGCGGATCTCCGTCGTTTCGTCGAACAGTTCGTCGATCCGTTCTGCGCTGGCCAGGGCCCTGGGGTAGAGGCCGGTGATCCAGCCCAGGGCGATCACGGGCCAGAAGACCTTGAACCCGAGGTCGACGAACTTGAACAGGTCGCCGACGGCCAGGCTGCGGTCGATCAGGGCCAGACCTCCGATCAGGAGGATCGGCAGGAAGGCCAGGTCGTGGGACAGGTGGATGAGGGACTGGGTCAGCCCCCGGGCCTTGGCCAGGAGCACCTGCTCTTCGCGGTTCTTGCGCGAGACCTCGGCGAACTCCTGCCGCTCCAGGGGGGCGAGCCCGTAGCCCTTGATGACCCGCACGCCCGAGAAGCTCTCCTGGGCCCGGTGGCTGATCTCGGCCAGGGTCTCCTGAACGCCGGTGGAGTGTCGGTGAAGCCGGGGCGTCAAGACCTTCATGCTGACGGCCACGAGCACGAGGGGCACGGTCATCGCGAGGGTCAGGCGAGGCGAGATGCGGAACAGCACGAACAGGCTGCCGGGAACCATGACCAGGGCTCCGCCGACGTACATGATCCCGGGCCCGAGCAACATGCGGATGTTCTCGACGTCCGAGGTGAGCCGGCTGACGATGTCGCCGGAGCGGCTCTTGTTGTGGAACGACAGGGACAGCCCGCACAGCTTGTCGAACAGGTCCTGTTTCAGGCCGACCTCGACCTTGCGGGAGACGCTGACGATCCACCAGCGCTGCAGGAAGCGGAAGAAGCCCTGGGCCAGGGCGTAGATCACGACCAGGGCGAAGAAGCCCGACAGGAACTGCGTGTCGCCGCCGTTGCGGAGACGCCCGAGCGCGTCTCCGATCAGGAGCGTGATCTTGATGTCGCAGGCGGCCACGAGCGGAATGCAGGCGACCCCGAGGAAGAGCTGCTTCCAGTGCCGCAGGAAACGCTGGTAGAACCTCCAGAGTCGTCTCAACGGCGGCCGTCCCCGGCGCCCCAGCGCTTCTGGAGGGCCTGGACCTTGGACACGAGCCGTTCGAACTCCGCGGCCTGCTCCTTGGCTTGCGTCCCGCGCAGGGTCGGCAAGGCCTGGGCGGCGTAGCCCGTCTCCAGACCCGGTGCCCAGAGCACGTTGCGATACCAGGGGCGCTTCGGGAGTCCCTGGGGGTCCAGGAGCTCGCGATAGAAGCCGTGTTCGAGGCGGGCGCGAGCGTCTTCTTCGACCGAGGTTTCCCGGGCGAGCTCGATGGCCTGCTCGAGTTCGCCGAAGACCTGCTTCCAGGCTTCGGCCTGCTCCTCTTCCAGGAAGTCCCGGGGCTGGCCGTCGCGCTCGAAGGCCAGCTGTCCCATGCCCCGGGCGGCTTCGCGGGCGTCGAAGGCCCGGTGGCCCTTCTCCGCGTACTCGCTCAGCAGGGCGGCCAAGAAGCGTCCGGCCAGCTCGTGCCCTTCCCAGGTCGGATCGAGGAAGCGATCCATGAACTCGAAGTCATCGAAGCTCGTGTGGTACTGACCCCCCGAGTTTCCCCCGAAGGAAACGTCCAGGACGGGGAGCCCGAGATGGTGCAGGAAGACGGTGAAGTCCGAGCCGGAGCCGGGCAGTCCTAGTCGCGGAGACTGTTCCCCGAAGCTTCCGGTCCATTGCTCCCACAGGGAGTTGCCCTGCGGCGTGGGGACAGCCTCCAGCACGGGACGCAGCCCTGCGAGCAGGCCGGGCGTGCCCGACATCCTGAGCTGCGTGCCGGACACGCAGGCATCGGCGTTGACGTAGGCGATCGCGTTGCGGGTGAGCTCGTCGGCGTTGGCCTCGGCCCACTCGGTGCTTCCGATGAGGCCGAACTCCTCGGCGTCCCAGAAGGCCAAGGCGATGCCGTGGGGTGGCTTCCAACCGCCGCGTACCTCGGCACCCAGGTGCTGGGCCGCACGCAGCAGGGCGACGCTGCCGCTGCCCGCGTCGTGGGCGCCGCGGACCCAGGCGTCGCGGTGGTTGCCCGCCAGGACGTAGTCGGGGCCGGAGCCCAGGCGCGCGATCACGTTCACGATCGTGCGCAGGGTGCGCGGGGCATCGATGGTGAGCTCCGCCCGCACGCTCTCTCCGCGTGCGAGGGCGTCCCGAATGGGGCCAGCGTCGCGCGTGCCGATCGGCGTGCACAGGATGCGGGGCAAGAAAGCGTCGAGCTCTTCGGCAGGCAGGCGAGCCACCTTCTCTCCCGGGTGCGGCGACGGCCAACCCGGCGTCGACGGGTCACCGGGCACCTGCGCGATCGAGGAGATCGAGCCGCGCTGGCCGTCCCAGTCCGGTTTCCAGGGACCCTTCGGCCAAACCTCGCCGCGTTCGGAGCCATCCTCTTCGGCCGGGCTGTAGAGCAAGAGGGCCCGGGCTCCGTGCTCCTGGGCGAGCTCGGCCTTGACCCCGCGGTAGGCTCCCCCGTAGCTCGCGAGGACGATCTTGCCCGCCGCACGGCCTCCACTCTGGTGCAGCCGTTCGTAGTCGTCCCGCAGACCTCGACCGAGGTCGATCACTTCCCCCTCGACGTGACCGCTCGCCGACCACGCGCTGTAGAGGGGAACGTCGCCCTCGGGCTGATCGGGGTCGTAGCTGTGGTGACGCCTTTCCCAGCTCTCGGACGAACCGGTTCCGGCGGCGAACTCGATGGAACGGGGGTAGGTCAAGAGGACCTGCCGGGTGTCGAGCTCGACGTCCCACCCGGCCTCTGCGAGGACTGCGGCGACCCACTTGGCGCCGCGCATCGATCCCTCGGTGCCGGCCAGGCGCGGGGTTTCACTGAGATCCCGGGACAGAAGTCGGGAAGGAGGGGCGGCCTCCTGGGCACAGGGCCAGGGACTCAGGGCGAGGAGAAGGAGGCAGGCGTGCATGGGGGCGAGGAGGATAGGCGATCGTGCCTGGAGCAGGGAAAGACGGCCTGGAGGCCTTACCGAGCCCGATCGTTGTATCTCTTTTGTAATCCAGAATGCGCTTTCCTAGCGATTCCCGCTGCCAGGACCGTGAGCTGATCCAACACGAGAAATGGAAGAGGAGGAACACATCGGGGGGTTTGAGTCGTTAAGAAACTTACAGGAGGGACGCAGCTCGTTTCCGCGGCTCGATACGGGAACGCGTTCGATCCAACCCTTCTTCGCTCTGACGATCGGGGAGAAACCTGGGGGGGCCAGGGTTCTAGTTCACCCCGAGAAGGCAAACGACTCCGATGACCATGCGTGATTCCCGTGCTCAAGGCCTTGGATCCCAGCTGGGCAAGGGCCCCTGGGCAGAAGGCGCGTCCACGGCCGACGAGGTGGGCGGAACCGCCCCGATGTCCGCTATGGAGTCCGATGGGGAAGCCCCCATCGTCTGCCTGCTGACGACCCTGCACCCCGAACGCGCGCTCTCCCGAGCCCTGGTGCAGCATCTCGTTCAGGAAATGCCCGACATCGTCTTCACCCTGCGTCCGATCGCGAACGTCGCGGTGATCTGGGTGTGCGGCTACGAGAAGGGAGCCGGCGCCGTCATCCGTCGCCTGCGCGCCGAGAACCCCGAGGCACAGATCGTGGCCACGGGCCGCGACCCGGTCACCTGGCAGCACGAGGTGCTCCAGGCCGGGGCGGACCATGCTTGCGGCTGGCCCATTCCCTACTCGCGCCTGAACCAGCTCTTCCACGAGCCTCGGCTGCGCACTCTGGGCTAGGGGCGTTCCCGCTCCGGCCGTCCCCTGACGGCGTTCGGCCAAACTCATCGGACCTTTCCCGGTCCTCGCTGGGAGACGAGTTCGGCCTTTGGATGGAGCCATGGGCGACCTAACCTCCCCCGGGTGAGCGCCGCTCCTTTCCTGCTCGACGCGGTCCTGTTCGATCTCGACGGGACCCTGATCGCAACCGACCGCTTCTGGATCCAGGCGGCCCGGACCGGTGCCCGCCGGGCCTTCGAGGAGCTGGGCATCGAGCGCGCTCTGCCCACCCGCGACGAGTGGATGGGCGTGGTGGGCCATCCGCTCGAGGAAGGCTTCGGAGCCCTGTTTCGGGACCTCTCGAGCCGCGAGCGCAAGGTCGTGCTGGAGGCCTGCGTGGCGGAGGAAGAGCGCCTCCTGGCCGGAGGGGGAGCCGCCCTGATGCCGGGCACCGTGGAGCTCCTGGAGGATCTCGAGGCGGCCGGGATCCGGATCGGCGTCGCTTCGAACTGCGCCCAGGGCTACCTCGACCACATGCTCGAACAGCTGGGGCTGGGACGCTGGGTCGGCGAGGCTCGCTGCCTGGACTCGCCGGGGATCCGCAGCAAGACCGACATGCTGACCGACCTCTTGACCCTGTGGGAAACCCGCCGGGCCGTGATGGTCGGGGACCGGGCCGGCGATGCCCGGGCGGCGCACGACAACGGTCTGCCCCACGTGCACTGCGCCTTCGGTTTCGCCCAGGAAGAGGTGCAGGCCGAGGCCACCATCGAGGATCTCGGGGCCCTGGTCGGTGTGCTCTCGCAGCGGCGCGCTCGCCTGGACCGGCTGCTCGATCGTCTCGGACGGAGCCGCCGTCGCGGAACGCGGGTGGTGGGCGTGGCCGGTCCGCCCGCCGCCGGCAAGTCCATCCTGGCGCGGGACCTGCAAGAGATCCTGGAGCAGCGCGGAGCGAGCGTGTGGGTGGCGAGCACCGACGCCTGGGAGCTCGGCGGGGGGGAACCGTTTCCCTGGCAGGATCTGGAGCGCGAGCTGCTGGATCCCCTGGTCGAGGGACAACCGGTGCACGTCGAACGCAAGTGGCTGGACCGGCAGAGGGTGCCCCGCGTCCAGGAGCTCTCGGGACGGGGACCCGAGTGGCTTCTCCTCGAAGGAAGCCGCGTGCTCGAGGCGCGGCTCCAGAGCCGCCTGGAGACCACGGTGGTGCTCGAGGTCTCCGACGCATGCGTCCTGTCCCGGGTCGCCGCGCGCGAGGGGCGCCTCCTGGGGCCCGAGCCCCTCTCCCAGGTCCGTTCGCGCGAGCTGCCGGCCTACCGGGCCCTGGTCGAAGGTCTCGGACGGGCGGGCGACCGGGTCACGCTGCACGGGGAAAACCCCCTGCGCCTGGTCTAGAGGCGAGCCAGCGTTGCGTCCGGGCACGGTACCGGGCTAGACTGCCGGGCTCGCCAGGCCCCCATGAGGTTGGGCCGGCTCGGGTCCCGGGTGGACCCCCACTGGCCCCAGCAGCGATCCTCGTATGGACACCACTCTGCCCCAGCGCCTTCAGAAGTCGGTTTCCGGCTCCTTTCACAAGACCGCCCTCCTGCAAAAGCGGGTTCGGGAGTTGATGCGTGGCGCGGCGCCCCTCATCGAGACCCGCGAGCAGAATCCGATCAAGATCGCCTTCCTCGAGATGGAACGCGGTTTGATCGAGCTCATCCCGGAAGAAGAAAAGCCGCTCCTCTAAGTCCACGCCGGCCCGGTGGCCGTGCGCGGGAGACTCTTGGCCCCTGGGGCGTTCCGCCATGGCTGAACGAAACCGGTCCTTCGCGCGTCGGCCCGAGGCCGTGCTCGCCCGCAAGGGGGGCAAGGTCGAGCTCCTGCGCTTGCCCGCCCTCCTCTTCGGCTGGGTCGCCGGCGTGCGAGGAAGTCTCTACGACCGGGGCTGGCTGTGGAGCGGACGGCTGGACGTGCCGGTCGTTTCCGTGGGCAACCTGAGCGCCGGGGGTACCGGCAAGACTCCGATGGTCCTGTGGCTCGTGACCGAGCTCGAAAGGCGCGGCCTGCGGACGGGCATCCTGTCGCGGGGCTACAAGTCCCGCGGCGCCGAGGCCAACGACGAGGGAGCGATGATCGCCGAGCTGGCCGGTGACGTGCCCCACGTGCAGGACAAGGACCGGGTGCGAGGTGGACGCGAGCTCGTGCGCCAGGGCGTGGAGGTCATCGTGCTCGACGATGGTTTCCAGCACAGGCGGCTGCGCCGGGACCTGGATCTGGTCTTGATCGATGCCACTCGGCCCTGGGGGCTTCCGTCCCCCGACGATGGGAGCTCGCCCGTAAGGGCCCTGATTCCCCGCGGCCTCTTGCGGGAAGCGCCCGAGCGCCTCTCCCGGGCCCACGCCATGATCCTGACCCGCACCGACCAGCTGGGGGAACAGGCGCTCGAAGCGTTGCGCGAGGAGCTTCGCTACCTGGCTCCGGGCATCCCCATCCTGGAGGCGGAGCACCGGCCGAGCCTGCTGATCGACGCCCAGGGAGAGCGGCGCATGCCGAGCGCCCTGCGCGGGGCAACGGTCGACCTGGTGAGCGGCATCGGCAATCCGGAGGCCTTCGAGAGTACGGTGCGCGGGCTGGGAGCCACGGTGCGCTCCCATCGCACGTTTCCCGATCACCACGACTTTCGGGCCGAGGACTTGGCCGGGCTCGGGAGCTTCCTCACCACCTCCAAGGACGCTCCCAAGCTGCGGGCGCTGGGCATCGACTGCGACGTGCTCGAGGTGCGCTTTCAGTTCGTGCGGGGAGCGGGAGTCCTGGAGGCCTTGCTGGACGCGCTGCCCCCGGGCAAGGCGCGTCGAGAACGCAGGAACCTGCACGAAGGACTCCATGGTTGAGACGGTTGAACCCTTGGAGCGTGAAGGGAAGGCGCCCGGCGGCGAACCGTGGCCGGTGCCCTGGCAGCCGGTCCTGGGCAAGGACAACGGGATCGCCAGCCACCTGCACTACTTCCTTCTGCGCGCTGTCCTGTTCGTCGGAGCCCGCATGCCCCATGGGGTCATGGACGCCTTCGGTTCCGCCCTGGCCCGGGTGGCCTACCGCCTGCTGCCGTCGCGGCGGAAGGTCGCCGTGGAGTTCCTCGAACAGGCGCTCGGTCCGCTCTCGAAAGAGGAGCGCAGCCGCCGCGTGCGCCAGGCCTGGCTGCACCTGTTCCGCGTCGTGATCGAGGCCGAACGCTTCTACCGCCGCGTGCCCCTGGACCGGGCCCGGGAGCACTTCGACGTCCACTTCACCCCGGACGCCCGACGCGCCCTGGCCACCGAGGGCGGCTGCGTCCTGATCACGGGGCACCTCGGGAACTGGGAGTCCCTCAACGTCCTGGCCGTGGCTCTCGGGCTGCGCTCGGTCTACGTCGTGGGCAAGCCCCCGAAGAACCGTCCCCTGTCCAAGGCCGTACAGGATCGCCGCGAGCACTACCGCTCGCGCCTCCTGCCGCGCCGCGGCGCCATGCTCGCCGCCCCCACGATCATCAAGTCCGGCGGAACCCTGGGCCTGGTCGTGGATCAGCGTGCGCGTCTCAAGCCGGTCTACGCTCCGTTCTTCGGGCGCCGGGCGCGCTGCGACCGCTCCGTGGGCGTTCTGCTGCGGCGCTTCAAGGTGCCCGTCATCCCCATGGCCGCCTACCTGACCGACCAGCCGCTGCGCTACCGGGTCGAGTTCGGGGACATCCTGTGGCCCGAGGATCTGGCCGGCAAGGACCCCGTGGATATCGCCGTCCTGATCAACCAGACTCTCGAGAAGATGATCCTGGCCGATCCCGACCAGTACTTCTGGCTCCACGACCGCTATCGGGGCGGCGAGGATCCCGAGGAGGGAGCCCGCGAAACTGCGGTCTCGGCTAAGGGAGAGGCGGCCCCAGGTTCGAAGGAAGAAACGCCATGATCGTCGTAACCGGTGGTGCCGGCTTCATTGGGAGCAACCTGGTCCGTGGGCTCAACCGCCGCGGCGAGGACGACATTCTGGTCGTCGACGACCTGCAGAACGGAGAGAAGCACCTCGGGCTGAACAGCCTGCGCTTCGCGGACTTCGTCGACTACCGCGACTACATCGAGGATCCCGCGCGCTTCGCCCCGGAGCCCCGCGCTGTCCTGCACCAGGGAGCGTGCTCGGACACCATGGAGGCGGACGGCCGCTACATGATGCGCGTGAACTACGAGTACTCGAAGACGCTGCTCGAGTTCTGCCAGGGCCGCTGCCCGTTCCTGTACGCCTCGTCCGCCTCGGTCTACGGCGACGGCAGCCGGGGCTTCCGCGAAGAGCCGGCCTGCGAGTACCCGCTCAACGTCTACGCCTTCTCGAAGTTCCTGTTCGACCGCTACGTGCGCACGCGTCTCGCGGGAAGCTCGACGCCGATCGTCGGACTGCGCTACTTCAACGTCTACGGTCCCCAGGAGAACCACAAGGGGCGCATGGCCTCGGTGGTCTTCAAGTTCCACGGGCAGATCGAGGGCGGAGAGGGCCTGCAGGTCTTCTCCGGCAGCGGAGACTTCCTGCGCGACTTCGTCCACGTCGACGACGCCGTGCGCATGAACCTCTTCTTCCTTGACCACCCCGAGGTGAGCGGCATCTTCAACTGCGGCACCGGCGTGGCGGAGAGCTTCCTGGACCTGGCGCGCCACGTCGCGGCCCAGTACGAGGGCGCCGAGATCGTCGAGATCCCCTTTCCCGATTCTCTGCGAGGCAAGTACCAGGCCTTCACCCAGGCCGACCTGACCCAGCTGCGCCAGGCCGGGTACGAAGAAGCGTTCACGAGCCTCGCCGACGGCGTGGCCCGGTACGTCCGGGTGTTGAAGGACAGCCACGGCTACTACAAGACGCCGGTGACCCCATGAGAGACCGCGAACTGCTGGCGCAGATCGATGGGCTGGGCCATCCTCGCATCCTGATCGTCGGAGACCTGATCCTCGATCGCTACGTGGCGGGGGACGTCGCGCGCATCTCGCCCGAGGCGCCCATTCCCGTTCTGGCCGCGCGCCACATCGAGGAGCGGCTGGGGGGCGCGGGGAACGTCGCCGCCAACCTGCGGGCGATGGAGGCCGAGGTGAGTCTCCTGGGCGTCGTCGGCAAGGACGCCCTCGGGGACCGGCTGCAAGGCCTCCTGGAAGGGATCGGGGTCGATGCCTCCGGACTCCTGCGCGACGAGCAGCGCCCGACGACGGGCAAGACGCGTTTCACGAGCGGGGGACAGCAGATCCTGCGGGTCGACTGGGAGGACGCCCAGCCGGTGACCCCCGAGCTGATGGGCGGTCTGGTCGACCACGCCCATTCGGTCATGGGGGAGATGGGGGCGGTGATCCTCTCGGACTACGGCAAGGGCGTGCTGGGCGAGCCCGTGCTGCAGGGCGTCATCGCCGCGGCCCGCGCGCACGGGGTTCCGGTGCTGGTCGATCCCAAGGGCACCGACTACGGCCGCTACCTCGGGGCGACCCTGGTCACGCCCAACCGCAAGGAAGCGGAAGAGGCCTTGGGACGCAAGCTGCGGCCCTTCGAGGAGCTGCCCCGGGGAGCGGACGAGTTGATCGAGACGGCCGAGCTCGACGCGGCCGTCATCACCCTGGGTGCCGACGGCATCTACTACCGCTCCAAGGGCGGAACGCTGGGGGAGAAGACCGGTCGCATCGCGCCCGTGGCCCGGGCCGTGTTCGACGTGACCGGCGCCGGCGACACGGTCATCTCCCACCTGGCCCTGGCCCTGGCCGCCGGCCTGGGCCTGGAGTCCGCCGTGCGCCTCGCCAACCAGGCGGCGGGCATCGTGGTCGGTCGCCGCGGAGCCGCGTCCGTGACCAGACGTGAGCTCAAGGCGGCCTTCGGTTCCCGGTCCGGAGGGGCCAGCCTGATCCTGGAGCGCTCGGAGCTGCCCGAGTTGCTCTCCGAGTGGCGCGCCGAGGGCAAGCGCATCGTCTTCACGAACGGCTGCTTCGACATCGTCCACGCGGGGCACATCGACTACCTGCGCACGGCGCGCTCCCGCGGGGATGCCCTGATCGTGGCCCTCAACGACGACGAGAGCGTCCACCGACTGAAGGGGGAAGGTCGTCCGATCAACAAGATCGCCGACCGCATGCGTGTGCTGGCCGCCCTCGAGATGGTGGATGCGGTGGTGGCCTTCAGCGAGGACACGCCCCTTGCGATCGTCGAGGAGATCACCCCCGACGTGCTCGTGAAGGGACAGGACTGGGAAGACAAGGGCGTCGTCGGACGGGAGTGGGTCGAGCAGCACGGGGGCGAGGTCTACCTGGCACCGCTCCTGCCGGGACGCTCGACCACCGCCATCGCCAATCGCCTGCGGGACGGCGAGGCTTCGAGCACGTCCTAGGATCTCCCTCCGTTTCCTCCCCGGCGCGGGCTCGTCGGCCTGCCCGAGCCTCTCGCCGCTGTGTTCTTCGACACCTGGGTCCCGGTGCGGGGATCGTCCCGGGAAAACCCGGCAAGGGCCGAAAAACCCGTCCTTACGGGCTTTTCCAGGACTGCGGTCTTCCCCCGCTTCGGAGCTCTTCGGCACCCGGAGCTTTTCACCAGAAAGCGCTGGGGCCTTGCGCGCAAAGAGTCGAGGAACGCCCCGTGTTCCTCTGCTCCCCGTTCCACCGGTCGACCTCGACCCAAGGCCTTGTGCCCATGGTTTCCACCCGCTCGCTTCGTCTCGGCTTTCTCTGCCTGATCCTCTCGCCCCTGTTCGCGGCCTGCTCCAGCGCGCCGGTCCGCACGACCGGCCCCGAGGCTCCGCCTGCCCCCGCCCTGGCGCGCGGCGTCGAGGCCCATGCGAGTGAAGCCTCGGCCTCCCGCCAGGATCGTCGCTCCCGCCGACGCAGCGACGAGGGCATCGCGAACTCGACCGGATACACGATCGGCGTGGCCGGTCAGCAGATCCGCGTGACCGGGGAGTTCGACGGAGACGAGGCTCTCGTCGGGCCCGATGACGTGATCGTGATTCCGGACCTCGATTCGGACACGGGCTACAAGGCCTCGGTGGGCTACCGCTGGCGCAGCAGCGCCTTCGAGCTCTCGGTGGAGGCCGTCGAGCACGACGGGGACTTCGGCGGACTGCCGGCCGACACGACCTTCTATTCGATCAACGCCACCTGGCGCGAGTACTTCTGGGTCAAGAGCTTCCTGCAGCCTTACGGTCTGTTCGGAATCGGCGTGGTGCGCGGTGACATCGACGACGGTTCGAGCGACGGCATGACCACCGAAGACGCCACCCTCGACGGGATCCAGGTGCAGGTGGGCGCCGGCCTGGCGCTCTACGTCCTGCGCCACCTCTCCTTCGACGTCTACGGGCTCTACCGTTTCGTGCGCTTCATGGAAGCGGACGGCATCGGCGGGAACCTGCCGATCGGCGAGAACCTCGAGGGGGACAGCTGGGTGCTAGGTGTCGGGGCGACGCTGATCTTCTAGGCCGATCGGCTACGCGTCCTCTTCCTCTTCTCGCTGCTTCTTTCGCAGCTCTTCGATGCGTAACTGGGTGGGCAGGCCCGGGTTGACCTTGGCGGCCTCTTCGTAGGCGCGGATGGCGGCGTCCCAGCGACCCTGGAGGCCCAGGGAGTAGCCCAGGTTGAAGTGGGCCATGGCGAACTTGGGGTCGAGCACGGTCGCTGCCCGCAGGTGCTGGCTCGCTTCCTCCACGCGCTCGAGCTGCAGCAGGGAGACGCCCCAGGAATGGTGGCTCTGGGCGTTGAGCTCCTGCTCGGCGTAGGCGCGCTCGAAGATGCGCACGGCCTGGTCGGCCTGGCCCAGGCTCGAGAGCTCGTTGGCCATCATGAGCATGGCGACGAAGTTCGTGCCGTCCTTGCGCAGGACCTCGGAGAGCAGCCTCAGGGCCTCCTCGCTCTTCTTGCGCGGACGGTTGAGGTAGATCTGGGCGATGAGGACCTTGGCATCGAGCAGGTCGGGGTCTTCCTCGGAAATGCGCAGGCATTCCTGCAGCGCTTCGTCCACCTGGCCCGTGTGATAGAGGGCGTAGGCCAGGGAGTAGCGCACGTCGGTGCTGCCGGGGCGACCCCGGAGGTAGTCCTGGATGTCGGGGATCGCGTCGGCGAAGCGACCCTCCGCCATGGCGTGCTCGGCGCGGTGCATCGCATCGTGGGAGGAGGAGGCCTGGTTCAAGACCTCGTCGCGCACGCGGTCCTGGTCGTCGAGGCCGCGGGACTGGGCCTTGGTGCGCTCCGCGACCTTGCGGGCCAGCTCCGGTTTGCCGGTTTGCATGTAGGCCCGGGCCAGGGCCGTGTTGACCGCGCGCTCCTCGGGGGCCTTGGCGGCGGCCTTGAGCAGGTGGGTCAGGGCCTGTTCCGCCTCTCCCAGGTTGAGCAGCGCCTGCCCGAGTCCCAGCTCCGCGGCCGGGTAGTCGGCCTTGAGCGCGAGGGCCTTGGAGAAGGCTTGACGCGCTTCATCCAGCCTTCCGTAGCGACCGAAGCAGTTGCCGCGGTGCAGGTGGAGAGGAGGGTAGTAGGGATCGAGCTTCTCGGCCGTCGCGTAGAGGGCCAGCACCGCGTCGATCTCGCCGCCGACGATGTCGGCCACCCGGGCTCGCATGTAGGCGTAGTCGAAGCTCTTGGGGGCGATGCGCGCGGCCTCGGCGTAGCAGCGCTCGGCTTCCTCGAACAGCTGGCGCGCGTCGAACAGAGCCCCCAGGCGCGCCCAGTTTCCGGCCCGCGCGGGGTTGGCGCGCACGTCGTCCTGGGCGTGCCGCAGGGCGTCCAGGGACTCCTTCTTCATCCCCGTGGTGTCGACGTCGGGGATCTCGACCGGGGCCTTCTTGGCCTTGGCCTCGGACTCCTCCTGGGCCCAGGGCGACACTCCGTGGCCCAGGACGAGCGCGCAGGAGCCGACGAGGACGAGCAGCCGCTTCACCGGGCCTTGCCCTCGCCGCGCAGGACGGTGATCTCGCGATCGAAGCCGGGGACGTCGAAGGTCTCGACGAGGCCGTCCGGCCATTCGACCTCCAGGCTCGCCTTGCCCCCGGCCGCCTCGTCCGGGACGCCGAACAGAAGACGCGGGTCGTTGCTCGTCAGGTAGCTGTAGGCGCGCGAGACGGTTCGGATCCAGCTCCGCTCGCCGCAGGTGAGCTTGGTCTTGGCTCCGATGGCGTAGCGCTTGAGCCGGGGATCGCGCACGACGACCCGCAGCCACTTGCCCCTGCGGGGCGAGTCGTTGCGGTAGAGGCGAGCCCTGGAGTCGATGTTGCCCACCGCCACGTCCGTGTCCCCGTCGTTGTCCCAGTCGGCCACCGCCACGGCGCGGCTCACCTCACGCAGGCGTCCGAAGTCCGGCTCGCTGCGAGGTTCGAACTGAGCGCCGCCGGCGTTGACGAAGACCAGGTTGCGCTCCGCGTAGAAGCACCAGGGGTCGGGCATGTCGAAGGGCGGTTCGACTTCACCTCGGGTGACCCGCCCGTTGACGACGACCAGGTCCAGGTCGCCGTCGAGCTCGAGGTCGAGGGGCGCCGTGCCGAAGCCGGTGTAGGTCTTGCTGGGTGTGCCCAGGCCGCTCTGGCCGGTGGCGTCGGCGAAGCCCATGCCCGGACCGATGTTGCGGTAGAAGGTGTTCGTCTCGCGCGTCAGGTGGGTCATGAACAGGTCGTACAGCCCGTCGTTGTCGAAGTCCTCCGACAGGACGCCCATGCCCGCCTCGTGCTGGCCGTGCATGTTGAAGGCGACGCCCAGGACCACGGCGTCGTCGACGAACGTGCCGTCCTGCTGGTTGATCCACAGGTGGTTCTCGTAGGTGTCGTTGGCAACGAACACGTCGGGCCAGCCGTCGTCGTTGAAGTCCCGCACGACGACCCCCAGGCCGGCGGCGGCGGCGCTGTTCAGTCCGGCTGCCTCGCTCACGTCCTCGAAGGTGCCGTCCCCGAGGTTGTGCAGCAGGATGTCCGACTCCGGGTCGAAGGTCGTGGGGCCGCAGAAGTCGAGGCGGTCGGCCTGGTCGAAGCAGCGCTGGGAAGGCTTGAAGTAGACGTACTGGATCACGTAGAGGTCCAGGTGCCCATCCCGATCGTAGTCGAGGAAGGCGGCGGAGGCGGAGAAGCGCCCGGGCAGGTCGCCCGAGTCGCGGCTGACGTCCTCGAAGCGCTCGCCCTTCCGGTTGGCGAAGAGCTGGTTGGGGCCGAAGTTGGTCAGGAAGACGTCCGGGTAGCCGTCGTTGTGGACGTCGCCCACGGCGGCGGCGATGCCGTAGCTCTTGCCGACCAGGCCCAGGGCCCCCGGCTGTTCGGTCAGCTGTCCGTTGCCCTCGTTGCGGTAGAGCGCGTTCTCGGCTCCCTCACGGTCGACCCCGCGGGTCGGGTCGGAGCCGGCGTGCATCAGGTACAGGTCCTGGTCGCCGTCGTTGTCGTAGTCCAGGAAGGCGATGCCGCTTCCGAGCATCTGGGTCGTGCAGCGCTGCTCCGTCGGGCCCGCGACATGACGAAAGGTCAGGCCGCTGGCGTCGGTGACCTCGGTCAGCCAGGTCCCTTCGGACGGTGCCGTCAGGGGGGCGGCAGGGGACTCGGCCGCAGGTGCCTGGGGGCTCGGCGCGGGCGCCTTGTCGCCGCAGGATGCCGCCGAGCAGCCGAGCAGCGCGATCCAACCGATCTCGCGTGAAGTCAGGGACAGGTGCGGCAGTCTCATGGAACGGCTGAGGGAATTGGGGACAGACCCGTTGGCGGCCAGCCTTCCATTCTAGGACAAGGCCGAGGGCCTCGGAAACTCTCGAAGGCCCGTCCTCTGACGTTCCGTCCGCGATCCTCAGGAGTTCGTTGCCGCGAGGGCGTGCAGGAACCCGTCGGCGCTCTCCTGGTACAGGGTGCCGTCCGGTCCGATGGCCGGCGAGGCCCACAGGGTCGCGTCCGTCTCGTAGCTCCAGAGCAGTTTACCCTCGAGTGACACGGCGTAGAGCGTGCCCTCCGAGCTGCCGAAGTAGAGGGTGCCGTCGTTGCCGATCGTGGGGGAGGCGTAGATGGCGCCGTTGGTCTTGAAGGACCACTTGACGACGCCGTGTCGGTCGAGGGCGTAGAGCCGGGCGTCGTCCGAGCCGACGTAGATGGTTCCGTCGTGACCGATGGCCGGCGAGGAGCGAATGCGTCGGCCCGTGGTGTAGGTCCAGCGCATGGTTCCGTCCGGGTCGATGGCGTGCAGCTTGCCGTCGCCGCTCCCCACGTAGATCGTGCCGTCGGACGAGATGGCCGGGGAGGAGTAGTCGATCGGGCCCTCGGTGTCGTAGGTCCACTTCAGGGTCCCGTCCGGGTTCAGGGCGAAGAGGGCCAGGTTGCGGCTGCCCACGTAGATCGTGCCGTCCTGGGCGATGGCCGGCGAGGACCAGTAGATCGAGCCGCCGGTGGGGAACTTCCAGAGCAGCTCCCCCTGGGAATCGACGGCGTACAGGTAACCGCGGTTCTGGGTCTTGTCCCCGCTACCGAAGTAGATGATCGTCTCGCCCTCTTCGTTCTTCCACAGGGCCGGGGAGGAGCCGATCGGGCTCTCCGCCTTGAACGTCCAGCGCCGGATCCCGTCCGCTCCCATGGCGTGGAAGAGCTCGTCGCCGCCTCCGACGTAGATGGTCCCGTCCTCGCCGATGGCGGGGGTGGACCAGATCTCGGCCCCCGTCAGGTAGAGCCACTTCTCCTTGCCGTCGGGGGCCAGGGCGCGCAGGACACCTTCGCCGCTGCCCGTGTAGAGCGTGCCGTCGCCCGCGATGGAGAGGGAGGAGACCCAGCTGCCGGTCTCGAGCTTCCACTTCGACGAGGCGGAGCGAGGGCCGCTGAACGGACTGCGACGGCAGTGGGTCGGGTCGCCACCGAACATCCACCAGGCTCCCTTCGGAGCTCCCCGAGTCACGATCAGGTCGGTCCCCGGCGGATCCTGGGGTGTTCCGAAAGCCGTGGGCTGGGTCATACAAACCACGGCAGCGCCGAGCAGGATCGGTCCCAGAGGGCGCAGACGCATACCGGGAGCGCTAGGCAGAAATCGTTTCATGGTCGAACGGGTCCCTTCCCCTGCGGGCCCGCTCGAGTCTCCCTCCGTTCGTGGAGCAACCCGCGGGGCCGCGTGGGTATAATCGGCTGCCCGCCCTAGGCCCTCTGAGAGCAACTGCCATGGATGATTCGACTGCGAGTAAGTCTACCGTGAAGCCCGCCGCCGCCACGACGGAGAACCGCTCCTTCATCGACCTGCTGAAGAGTCTGATCGGGAAGCCCATCACCCTCGTGATCCCCGAGTCCTACGAGGACGCACCCGTCGGGCACCAGATCCGTGCCGGCTTCAACCGGGCCAAGCCGATCTCGGTCGGAAACGACTACCTCGTCTGCGTTACCGAGTACGTACACTCCGGCAAGGAGTCCGGCAAAGAGCCGGTCAAGCAGTACATCCCGGTCAACCAGATCAAGCGCATCAGCATCCTGAAGAGCGATCGCCTCGTGCACCTGTAGGCTGCACGGGCAGCCCTCGCCTACCGGGTGGGATTGCTCGGTCCGGGCCCGTAGGCTCGCGCGCCGATGAAAGGCGTTTCTCTGGCCGCCGTGCTCCTGGGCCTCGCGACCGCTCTTCTCTACTGGCAGAGCGTCGGCCACGACTTCGTCAACTACGACGACGACGTGTACGTGACCGCGAACCCCATGGTGCGCGCCGGCTTGGCCTCGGAGAGCGTTGCCTGGGCCTTCACCACGTTCCACGCCGCCAACTGGCATCCGCTGACCTGGCTCTCCCACATGCTGGACGTGGAGCTCTTCGGGCTGGAGCCCGGGGGGCACCACCGAACGAACGTGCTGTTGCACGTTGGAGTGGTGCTGCTCCTGCTCGCCTCCCTGGTGCGCATGACCCGCCGCCCCTGGCCCAGCTTCTGGGTGGCCGGGATCTTCGCCCTGCACCCCCTGCGGGTGGAGTCGGTCGCGTGGGTCTCCGAGCGCAAGGACCTCTTGTGCGCCGTGGCCTGGATGCTCGCCCTGTGGTTCTACGCGGGCTGGGCGCGGGAGAGGCGCAAGGGCGCCTACCTGGCCGTCCTCCTGTGCCTGGGCTTCGGGCTTCTCTCCAAGCCCATGATCGTGACCCTGCCCTGCGTGCTCCTGCTGCTCGATCTCTGGCCCCTAGAACGTTGGCGCGCGGAAGGGGCACGGACCCTCATCCTGGAGAAGCTGCCGCTGTTCGGTCTGGTCGGAGTCTCCAGCTGCATGACCCTGTGGGCCCAGGGGGAGGGGGGAGCGATCGCGGCCCTGCAGGGGCTGAGCGTACCGGAGCGCGCGGCCAACGCGGCCTTGGCCTACGGCCAGTACGTCTGGAAGAGCCTGGCACCGACGGGGTTGGCCGTCTTCTACCCCCATCCGGCGGTCCTGGCCGGTGAGGACTTCTCCTGGTTCGGCGGCAAGGCCGTGGGCGTCCTCGCGGGACTCCTCGCGCTGAGCGCGTTGGCCCTACGGTGGCGGGCCACGGCGCCCGCCTTCCTCGTGGGCTGGCTGTGGTTCCTGGGGACCTTGGTGCCCGTCATCGGTCTCGTCCAAGTCGGACATCAGGCCTGGGCGGATCGCTACAGCTACCTGCCTTGCATCGGGCTGGCGATCGCCATCGGGTTCAGCGTCGAGCGGGCCGTGGACCTCGGGCGCTTGCCCCGCCGGCCGGTGATCGGAGCGGGACTCACGAGCCTGGTTGCCGTCGCCTTCCTGACCTCGGCCCAGCTTCCTCACTGGGCCGACAGCGTTCGTCTCTGGGAGCGCGCCCTGGCCGTGACCGAGAACAACTACCTCGCGCACTACAACCTGGGGCTGGCCCTCGAGGAGCAGGGGGAGGCGGCCGGCGCCCGGGAGCACTACGCCCGGGCCGTGCGCATCCATCCGGGCTACGGCGACGCCCACTACGCCCTCGGGCTGCTGGAGCTGCGCTCCGGCCAGCTTGCCGCCGCCGAGCGCTCGCTGCGCGCCGCCGTGGAGGCGGACCCGGCTCTGGCCGCGGCCCACGGAAGCCTGGGACTGCTCGAGCGTCAGCGCAACGATCCTGCCGCGGCGATCGAGCACTACCGGCGGGCCCTGGAGCTGCAGCCCGATCTGGTCGAGACGCGCAACAACCTGGGCAGCGCCTTGATCGCCCAGCAGGACTTCGATGGGGCGGAGAAGGAGCTGCGCCTGGTTCTCGAGCGGGACCCGGACTTCGTCCAGGCCCGTTTGAACCTGGCCCTCCTGCACGAGCGCCGCGGGGATTTCGCCCGGGCGATCGAGGGCTATCGGCAGGCCTTCCGTCAGGGGACGCCCCATCCGCTGGCGGCGGACAAGCTCGCCCGCCTCCTGCTCGCGAAACCGGGGGCGACGGTGGCCGAGAAGGAAGAGGCCCTGGAGCTCGCCCGCTACGCCCTGCAGGAGACCGGCGGAGGAAGCGCCGGCCTGGAGCTCCTGGCCCGCTGTCACGCGGCTCTGGGACAGTTCGAACAGGCCGTCGAGTGGCAAGGGCGAGCCCTGGAGGCAGCACCTGCCGCCCGAAAGGAAGCGCTGGGAGCCCAGCTCGAACGCTATCGTTCCGGAGGGCTCTGAGAAGTCGGGGCCGGTCCGCCATGACCCGAAACTCCGTGCTCGGCACGCTCCTGTTCCTCGGCGTCTTCGTCGTGTACGCGGCGGTCGCCGGTCACGAGTTCGTGCGCTACGACGATCCGGTCTACGTGCTCGAGAACGAGGTGGTGCGGCAGGGCTTGAGCGGTCGTGGATTCAGCTGGGCCTTTGGCCTGCACGGCTACGCCGCCAACTGGCACCCCTTGACCTGGCTCTCCCACATGCTCGACGTGGAGCTGTTCGGGCCGGACAACGCGGGGCCTCACCACCTCGTCAACGTCTTCTGGCACGCGTCGAGCGCCGTGGTCCTGTTCTGGGCACTCCTCCTGGCAACGCGCTCACTGGCTCCGAGCTTCATCGTGGCCGCACTGTTCGCCTTCCACCCCCTGCGCGTCGAGTCCGTGGCCTGGATCGCCGAGCGCAAGGACGTTCTCTCGGGCTTCTTCTTCATGGCCACCCTCTGGGCCTACGTGCGCTACGCCCAGGCCCCGGGGAAGTTGCGCTATGCCCTCGTGCTCGGAGCCCTCGCCCTGGGTCTTCTCGCCAAGCCCGTGCTCGTGACCGTTCCGTGCGTCTTGCTCCTCTGCGACCTCTGGCCCCTGGGGCGCGTGGCTCCGGGAGCGCCGGCCGCGGGCATCGTGCCGAAGGGCTGGCGCTCCTGCCTCCTGGAGAAAGTTCCGCTGGTTCTCCTGGTCGGCCTGTCCAGCTGGTTGACGCTGACCGCCCAGCGCAGCGGGGGAGCGGTGCACCCGTTCTGGTCCCTCTCCATGACCGAGCGCGTGCAGAACGCGGTCGCCTCCTACGGGGCCTACCTTCACAAGACCCTGTGGCCCGCGAAGCTCGGGGTCTTCTACCCGCACCCCGCCATCATCGACAGCGAGGCCTTTCGCGCGAGCTGGCCCGTGGCGGTGGGGGTCGGCCTGCTGCTCCTCGCCGTGACGGCGATGGCCGTGGCGCGTCTTCGACGCTGGCCCTTCCTCTTCGTCGGCTGGTCGTGGTTCCTGGGGATGCTCGTCCCGATGATCGGCATCCTGCAGGTTGGCAACCAGGCCATGGCCGATCGCTACGCCTACCTGCCGCTGATCGGAATCTACCTGGCCGTGGTGTGGGGCGTGGCGGGCTTGTGCGAGGGGCAGCCGGGACGTTCTCGCCTCGCCCTCGCCGTGGCCGCGGTGGCGCTCCTGGGCTATGCCGGCGCGACCCGGCGGCTGGTGGGGACCTGGAAGAACACCGAGACCCTGTTCGAGCACGCCCTCGCCGCGAGCGAGGACAACTACGTGGCTCACCTCAACCTCGGCCAGGTCTACCGGGACCGGGGGGACTTCGAGGCCGCCGAGGATTCCTTTCGCGCCGCCCTCGCCATCAACCGCAACATTTCCGAGGCCCAGAACAACCTGGGGGTCGTCCTGCTCCTACAGCGCAGGGCAGGTGAGGCCCGCAGGCACCTGGCCGAAGCCCTGCGCATCAAGCCGAGCTACGCCGAGGCCCACTACAACCTGGCCCTGGCCCTCAACCAGCTCGGGGACGTCCAAGGCACCGCGCGCCATTACCGCCAGGCTCTGATCCACGACCCGAACCTGGCGGAAGCCCACAACAACCTCGGTGTTCTCCTGCGTGACCTGGGGCAACGGGAGGAGGCCCGGCGGCACTATGGCGAGGAGGACCTGGCCGCGCTGGTACTGACCATCGCCCAGATCAACGTCTGGAACCGGCTCAATGCGTCAGTCCGGGCGCTCGCCGGCGCCGCCTGGAACTGAGGGGGACTCGCCATGACCCCGAGCC
>JAUIEE010000365.1 GCA_030428965.1 bacterium
AAGGGCCGGAAAACTGTTCCGCCGCCTTCGCCAGCAGGGCGCGGCCCCCGGGCCGCGCCCTTCGTCCTGGTCCTGGGGTAAAATTGACTGTTCCTTCGCCTACTCCCACCCGATATTGGGGGCGGCAGGAAGACTCCCCCCCATGGAAGCCACCGGCGTACTCTCCGAACGGACCTTGGTGCTCAACCGTTCCTGGTCGGCCATCGCCACCACGACCGTCAAGAACGCCCTGCGGCTGGTCTACACCGGCGCTGCCAAGGCCATCCGTCCCGACACCTACGAGGTGCACGGCTTCGAGAGCTGGACCGACCTGGCCGTTCAGAGTGGCGAGCCCTGCATCCGCACGGTCGCCCTCAAGATCCGGGTGCCCGAGGTCATCCTGCTCACCCGCTACAACGGGATGCCCAGTCCGTCCGCGGTCTTCACGCGGCGCAACCTCTACAAGCGGGACGGCAACACCTGCCAGTACTGCGGTGTTCGCCCCGGCACCCACGAACTCTCGATCGATCACGTGCTGCCGCGCTCTCGTGGAGGCTTGAGCTCCTGGGAGAACTGCGTGCTGGCCTGTGTCCGCTGCAACCGGCGCAAGGGGGACCGCCTGCCCCACGAAGCCAACCTGAAGCTCCTCTCCCGGCCCAGGGTCCCGAAGTGGAACCCGATCCTAGAAATCTCACTGGGCCGGGTGCGCAGCTCGTGGGAGAAGTTCGTCAGCGACAGCTACTGGAACACGACGCTGGAACCCTAGCGGGTCCCGGTGGAGGGCAGAGGGTCCCGTCGTGAACGTCGCCCGGGGCCCTAGATCCGGAACCAGCGGATGACGAAGTCGAGGCGGTCTCCGTCCTGGTTGTAGTCCCGCCGGTCCCGCACTTCGTTGGCGATGTAGGCCACGCCGATGTCCCCGCCCACGAAGAAGCGCGCAGGGCGCAAACCGTCCGGGTTGTTCTCCAGAGTCGTCACGAACTTGACGTCGTCGAGCTTGTCCAGCCGCGCACGCAGGAGCACCGTGTCGGCGAAGTCCCGATCCGAGTTCCAGCGACGGTTGTCGCTGGACTCGGGTGTGCGAAAGAAGAGCCAGTCCCCGGCGATCGCGATGCCGGCATTCAGGAACTGGGTCGCCACCGGCGGTCCGGGAAGGTCCAGGGTGACCGAATCCACAGGATCGAACGTCGCAAAGGCAGGCACGCTGTCGTCGGTGTCGCCATCTCCGAAGTTCAAAGGCTCCTGGTGCAGGTTCTCTTGCACGGTGAGGAACAGGTAGCCCCTCTCCCGATCCTCCTGCATCCAGTTGCTGGCCACGAACCGGTCAACGCCCGCGGACATGTCGAAGTTCCAGCGGACGTTCGGGCCGACGTTCGGATCCATCACGCCCAGCACGTAACGGTAGTCGAAATCGTCGTCGTTGTAGTCCCTTCCCGCGTCCGCGAACTCGTCGAAGAGGCACACGAAACGGTCGCCGAAGTCGGTCACTCCCGACAGGTTCCCTCCCGCGATGCTCAAGGCGATCAGCTGCTTGGTGTCTCCGGGTGGAACCGCAGCGGGGGAAGCTTCGATCCAGCGCAGGATTCGGTCGTCCTGGTCCTCGTCCACCTCGAGCAACGGGTCGAAGTCGGCTGCGTCCAGGTTGAGCGAACAGGTGCCCTCGTCGTCTTCGGCCGAGATCGTGGCGACGTATCCGGGGGAGCCCCCCGTACCCCGCACGGCCAGGACCCGGTCCTCCCCGACCAACCCGCTGTTGACGGGCGGATTCAGGCCCGGGTTGAGGCTCCAGGCCGCGAAGTGGAGGAAGTGAAGCACGTTGTCGAACGTGTCGGTGTCCGCCAACCCCAGGCACTGGCTAGGCTGCCAGCCGGGGGCAAACAGGGCCGGATCGTTCAGGTTGGCGTCGCCCTGGGCCGCCTCGTTCACGAGGAAGCCGACGAGCCAATCGCTGGCCGCGGTCGCCCGCGCCCGCACGGGGGTGTCGTCACTCTCGATCGCGAGGCCGACGCTGCGAACGAGGTCGGCGGGATTGGTCGTGTCCAGGAGGGCCAGGACGAAACCGTCCAGGCTGTCCCCGTCCCCGTTGAGGTCCCGCCCTTCGACGGTCTCATCCTGGAACAGGAACAGGAGTCCTTCGTCCTCCGCGATGACCCCCGGGCTGAGGGTGTTGGCGAGATCGGCGCTCTGCACCCGCATGGGGGTCGTGGGCGCCGCCTGAGTCACGAAGTTCAAGGTGGTGTCGGGCGCGGCCAACGGCACGACGGGGGATTCGGAGAAGTACAGCCTGTCCCCCGCATCGACCATGTGGGCCCGCCCGTTCGGATTGAGGCTGGCCACGAAGGTGAGCGCGTTGTTCTGACGGGACCAGTGCAGGAGCACCAGGTCGTCCTGGACACCATCCAGGTCCCAGTCGAAGCCGTCCTGGTCCTCGGCCACGACCAGGTAGATCTCGTCGCCGATGATCTCGATCTCCGAGGTGGCCACGTCGAGCTCACGCTGCCTCCCGCCGCGCATGTCGACCACGACGGCGATCGAGTCGCTGAAGTCTCCGTCCCCGTTGTAGTCCGTCCCGTTGCGCCCACTGGTCGCCTCGCTGGCCAGGTAAGCCAGCCAGCGCCCTTCCACCATCACCAGGGTCTCGTTGCTGACCCCCTGACGCGTGTTGCGCAGGGAGAACTTCGAACTTCCCCCACCTCCGCCGCCACAGCCGGCCAACAGGAGCAGGGTGGACAGGAGGGCGGAAAGTCTGGAGCGCTTCAGGGAAGACACCACGGGGAGGAATATCGTGGGAAGGTGGGACTCTGGTACGAGAATCGGCCGTCGAGCGGGGATCAGTCCACCCCTTTTTGCCCGAAACCTGGGGGGAGGCGGGATCCTAGCACGCCCCTGGACCCAGCCCGATGGGCCGGATCTCCGAACGCACCACCGCCTCTACCTGAACCTGCCCCGGGGCCCGAGGTTCCGGGCGCTGAAGGCGACGAGGTGCCCCTGGGGAGCGTGCCTCCCTTTGGTACAGTGCGGCCGCGTGGCCGGGCGAGCCCACGATCCGCACATGGACACGGCCACCGAACCTGAGGCAACCCCGAGACGGCCGCGGCTCCTGGCCTGCCTGGCGGTGGCCGGCCTGGCCGCCCTCAGCCTGCTCTTCTACTCCCCGCTGTTCGAGCTCGGGGTCTTCCACGTCGACGGGCTCAACGACCAGGTCGGCTACATCACTTCGGCTCGCTGGTACGCCGAGACCGGGGAGCTGCGCAGCCACCTCATCTATCCGGCCTTCATCGACAACCCGAAGTGGCGCCTCTACATGCCGGGGCACTACGTGGCCCTGGCCAGCTCGTATCTGCTGCTCGGGGACCAGCCGATCACCTGGAGGCTGCCGAGCCTGGTGGCCTTCGTCTTGTCCTCGGTGCTGGTCTACGCCTGTGCCCTGCGCCTCTACGGCCGAAGGGCGGGGCTCTTCGCCGCAGGGCTGTTCCTCCTGTTTCCCCCCAACGTCGCGGCGGCCTTCACCGCCATGGCCGAGCCTGCCGTCCAGGCGGTCTCTCTCCTGGGCGTCGCCACGGTTCTGTTCTGGCCGCTTCGCACGGCGCCCTTCATCCTGCCCTTCGCCCTGGGCCTGCCCTTTCTCTACCGGGAGACGTCCGCCCTCCTGATCCTGCCGCTGGCCGTCTACCTGCGTCGCAGTACGGGAAGGCCCCGAGCCACCCTGCTCGGAGCCGTGGCGACGGTCCTGTTCCTGGGCTTCTTGGGCTCCTGGCAAGCGCGGCAGGGCAAGGAGTCCTTCCCGCTCTGGTGGATCACCCTCGACAACCCGAACTACGCCGACGCCCTGCTGGAGTCCCAGCGCCCCGAAGTCGGCGCCTGGGGCTGGATCGAGGCCATCGGCAACAACGTCGGCGCCAACGCGAGCGAGGTCGTCGAGCGCGTCCGCGAAGTGCCCTGGGAATCCCCCGAGCCGCTGATGACGCTCCTGGCCTTGGGCCTGATCGGCTTCGCCCTGTTGTGGGGCCTCGGGCAACGTTCCCGGGACGGCTTTCCCCTGGCGACGGGGCTGTTCTCCCTGGGCGTCGGCTTCCTCCTGTTCGGCTTCCACAAGCGGGGCGGCTACGGCCACGTCACCCTGCGCCATCTTTCGATCACGGTCCCGTTCACCTGCATCGCGTTCGCCGCCTGGTTGTCCAGGCTGACGCCCCTGACGCGTGCCCTCGAGAAGAGAAGGAGCGCCATAACGATCCTCGTACCGGCGCTGCTCGCCAGCGTGGCGGGCGTCTGGAACACCGCCGCGGCCAAGGTCGTGGCCAGCGAACCCCGCTTCACCGAGGAGATGGAGAAGCAGGGCCACGACGACACCAAGATCCTGATCTGCCCCGCCCGAATCGGGATGGACTTCGTGCTCAAGCACTACCCCGTTCGCTGGGCCTTCATCCCGGAGAATCCGGAGACCCTGCGCAGGATCGCGGAGCGCTACGAGATCGGCACCCTGGTCACCCTGCGCTCCTACCTGGGAAAAAAGTTCACCCAGGAGGATCTGGCCGGGGTGGGATTGAGGCACCGGATCACCCACGGGGACCTGCTCATCTTCAGCAGCAATCCCTGAGGCTGCGGGAGGGCACGGATTCGAGGGCCCCGAGAACCGGCCATCGGATTCAAGGAACGGAGCCCAGGTGCCGAAAGCTCCTGAACTCTTCCCGGAGCACACCTCATGTCCCCCGATGAGATCGGCCAGCTCTCACGCCTGGTGCGTGAAGCAGATCCTGCCAACATCCAGAGCCTGACCGACATCCTGTTCAGGATGCGAGAGGCCCGCAACGCCATCGCTGGCTCGCCGCGCAGCGATCTGGGCGTCTGTCTGGATGCTGCCCTGACCCTGACCCAGTTCCTGCCCGAGATCGAGGGCAAGGTCTCCGCCGAGATCCAGGACATCGTGGGTCGTCTGGTCCAGATCGTCTCGGAGAGCACGGCCGCATCCGGGGCCTCCAGCGCCCCATCGGGGCCCCAGGCAGCCCCTGTGCCGCAGCCCCCGGCTCCCCTCCCGACCCGGCAGGCCCCCCAGATCCAGCACCCACAGCTTCCCGAGCTCCCCCAGGAGCCTCCCCCGGCGGTGCAACGGCAAGAAGACCTGGGGCTGCTCCAGGACATCCTGCTCGGGGAGATCATGAAGGACATGGGCCTGATCCAGCCGCACGACATCGCGGCCGCCCTGCGCACCCAGAGCCAGACCGGCCTGCGCTTCGGCGAGTGCCTGGTGGCCAACGGTGCCGCCCTCCCCGAC
>JAUIEE010000366.1 GCA_030428965.1 bacterium
CCGGAAGGAGAAGCGTCCGCTCCTCGAATGGCAGGCCGCGATCCACGGCTTTCTCGCCAAGGTCTACGGCGACCTCGAGCTCGACACGGATCGGGAGAGCGACGAGAGGCTCGCAGGTGCCCTGCAGAGCTGCCTCCTCGGACTGGAGGAGGTCGCGGGCCTGCCCACGATGCTGGCCCAGACCAAGCGGGAGGCCCACGAAGCCCTCGACATCGTCCTGCGCCACCTGCGTCCGGGCCTGCTTCCGGCCCCACCTCCGAGGACCGAGGAAGAGACGATCGAGCTTTTGGGCTGGCTCGAGCTCTTCCTGGACGACACGCCCGCCGTGCTCTTGACGGGCTTCAACGAAGGGCGTGTCCCGCACTCCGTGCAGACCGATCCGTTCCTGCCGAACAGCGCCCGACGAAGGTTGGGCCTGTCCGACAACGATTCGCGGCTCGCCCGGGACGTCTACGCCGCCAACGTGCTGCTGCACACCCGAGCCAGAACCGCGTTCGTCACCGGCCGTCGGTCCCTCGAAGGCGATCCGCTCCAGCCGAGTCGACTCGCTTTCCATTGCGGCCCGGAGAAGACGGTCGAGCGGGTGCGCAAGTTCCTTTCCTCCGAGGACAACCGGCCCCGCCTGGCGGCCCCCCAGGCCGATCCGGCTCCGGGTCTCCCACGCCTCCCCGAGCCCGTCTCGCTGCCTTCGATCCGAGTCTCCAGCTTCCGCAGGTTCCTCGAGTCGCCCTACGGGTTTTACCTCGAGCACGTGCTGAGGCTGAGGACCCTCGACGACAACGGCAGGGAGATGGACCCCCTCGGCTTCGGCATCTTGACCCACGATGTCCTGGAAGACTTCGGTCGCTCCGACCTGGCCGACAGCTCGGCCCCGGAAGCCATCGCCACCTTCCTCGTCGACCGGGTCGACGCACGCATCGAGCAGACCTTCGGATCTCGGCCCCTGCCCGCGGTGGCCCTCCAGGGGGAGCAGCTCAAGTTCCGGCTGCGACAGTTCGCCGCGCGTCAGGCCCAGCACCGCCGGGAGGGATGGCGCATCGTGCACGTCGAATGGGAGCCGCCCCCCGAGGCCCGCTTCCTCCGGGTCGATGACGGCGAGATCGAGCTGCGCGCTCGCATCGACCGCATCGACTTCCACCCCAGCCGCGGCTGGGCCATCCTCGACTACAAGACCTCCGAGGACCCCAAGAGCCCCGAGAAAGTGCACCGCAGGCGGGATGGCAGCTGGATGGACCTCCAGCTCCCGCTCTACGCGCACCTCACCCGGGACTTGACCGAGGGCAACGTCCCCAAGCTGGGCTACTTCAGCCTGGGCAAGGACGAGCAGCGCATCGACTTCCAGTGGGTTCACAAGTGGGATCGCGGGGACCTGGACGAGGCCCTCGAGTGCGCCCGCGACGTCGTGCGACGGGTCCGGCGCGAGGAACTCTTCGAGCTCGGCTCGCGGCGTCCCTACGAGGAGATCCTGCAGGCCATCTACGGAGACAGGCTCTGGTCGGAGGAGGCTCCGTGAAGCGTCCCCATCGACTCATCCTGGCCTCGGCCGGCACGGGCAAGACCTACCAGCTCACGGGCCAGTACCTGAACCTCTTGCTCGAGGGGGTCCTTCCGGAGCGCATCCTGGCAACGACCTTCACGCGCAAGGCGGCCGGAGAGATCCTCGACCGTGTCCTCCGACGGCTGGTCGAGGCCGTGGAGACGGACGCCAAGCGAGAGGAGCTGGGCCGCAGCGTCGGCCGAAACCTGGAGCGTGAAGAGCTCGCGCGGCTCCTGTCCGGCCTGGTACGCCGGCTCGATCGATTCCAGATCCGAACCCTCGACGCCTTCTTCGTTCAGCTAGGTCAGGTCTTCGCCCTCGAGCTCGGTCTGCCCGCCGACTGGACGATCGTCGATGAGGTCGAGGACGTTCGTCTCCAGCGAGAGACCCTGTCCCGGGCCCTGGCGGAGGCCAGCGAGAGCGAGGTCATCAGCCTCCTTCGCGGGCTGCAGCGATCGGAGGCCTCCCGCTCCGTCGAGCGCATCCTGCTCGAGAGCGTCAACGAGGCCCGCAGCGTGTTCGTGGACAGCACCCCGGAAGCCTGGAACTTCGTTCAACCTCCCGCAGGCTTGTCCGAGGAAGAGCTGGCCCGGGCCCGGGCTGCTCTGGAAGCGATGGAGGTTCCGCGCACGAAGGCGGGCAAGGAGGACAAGCGCTGGATCAAGGCCAAGGGCGATGCGCTGGCCTACGCCCGCGACGGGGAGTGGGAGAAGTTCATCTCCGCAGGTCCCCTCAAGGCCTGGCTCGAAGGCAAGGACGAGTACTACGGGCATCCGATCGACCCGCAGGTGTTCCAACCCCTCCTGCGACAAGCCACGCACGAGCTCCTGGCCGAGCTCGGCCGCGAGAACAGCGCCACACGATCCTGGCTCGAACGCTTCGAGCGCGCCTACGCCGAGCTCAAGAGGGAAGAGCGGGCCTTCCGCTTCGACGACCTGCCCCATGCCCTCTCCCCCAGCGAAGGCGTGCCCAGCGAGGGACAGCTCGATCTCTGGTATCGGCTGGACGCGCGCATCGACCACCTGCTGCTGGACGAATTCCAGGACACCTCACCTTCCCAGTGGCGCATTCTCGACAACCTGGCCTCGGAGCTCTTCGCGGATGGAAGCGGCGAACGCAGCTTCTTCTGCGTCGGAGACGTCAAGCAGTCGATCTACGGCTGGCGTGAAGCCGAGCCACGGCTCCTGTCCGGGCTTCCCGAACGCTATCCCCAGCTGGATCCCGCCGAGGAGCTCAGCGAGAGCTTCCGCTCCTCGCCGGTCGTGCTGGACACGGTGCACCGCGTCTTCTCGGCCATCGGATCCAACCCCTGCTTCGCCCACCGGAGCTCGTACCGGCGGGCCGCCGAGCTCTGGCAGGCCGACTACCGCGAGCATCGGGCCCATCACCGCGACATGCCGGGGGCCAGCCTCCTGTGGAGCGCCCGTGCGCCGGCGGAGGACGAAGATCGCGACTATCCCGCCCTGGAGCTGGCCGCCCAGCGCGCCGCCGAGCTCGTGGGCCAGGAGCCGGGGACGACCGTCGGCGTTCTCCTGCGCCGCAACAAGCACATCGCGCGCCAGATCTACCTCTTGAGGCGGGAAGGCCTGATGGCCAGCGGAGAGGGGGGCAACCCGCTGACGGATTCGCGCGCCGTGCTCCACCTCTTGTCCCTGCTGCACTGGATCGATCACCCACGGGACTCCGCCGCCTACTTCCACGTGGCCACCTCCCCCCTGTCCACCGTCTCCGGGCTCTCCAGTGGGCACGACACCGCGGCTCGCATGGGGCTCGTCGCCCGCCTGCGGGCGCGCCTCGGCGAACAGGGAATCGGGCGCTTCGTCGACGGCTGGCGAACCTCGGTCCAGGGAGCCTACGGCCCCTGGGATCACAAGCGCTTCGACCAGCTGATCGACCTGGCCTACGGCTTCGAAGACCGGGTCGGCCTGAGGCCCGATTCGTTCGTGCGCTACGTACGCGCCACCCCCGTCGAGGATCCCTCCACCACCCAGGTGAAGGTCATGACGATCCACGCGGCCAAGGGCCTCGAGTTCGATGCAGTCCTTCTCCCCGAGCTCGACGAAGAGGGCTTCACCCGCGACCTGCGCCTGTTCTCCCTCAGGCAAGATGCGGCGGGCCCCTTGGTGGCGGCGTCGAAGTCCCGCCGACGTGAGGTCTGCGAGCTGGACCCCGAGAGGCTCGGGTACCTCCGCGAGAGCCAGGAGATCCGCACCGTGCGGGAGGTCCTGTGCGTGCTCTACGTGGCCATGACCCGGGCCGCCCACCGCCTCGAGATGATCGTGCGCCACAAGAGCTCGTCCTCCTCCTATGCGGGCATTCTGCGCGCCGCCCTGGCTCCGTTCCCCGCGGACGAGAAGCGGCTGTGGGCCCATCCGGACAATGCCGAGGACTGGGGAGCCAAGAGGGCGCCCGAGGCGCTTCCTGCGACTCCCGCGGAGCGGTCTGGCCTGCGCTTCCGCCCCAGCGAAGGGAAGCAGCGCGTGCGGCGCACGCCCTCGTCCCAGACCGAATCCCGACGGGTGGCCGTGCGCGACCTGTTGCACGCGGGCTCCTCCCGCGCTCGCACCCGGGGTCAGCTCCTGCACCTGTTCTTCGAACAGGTCGAGTGGATCGACGACTTCGACCTGGAAGACGGCCCTCTGCTGGAGCTCGCCCGCCCCTTCGATCAGGACGAGGCCTCCCGCCGGGAGATCCTGAGTCAGTTCCGCGCCCAGCTGGACTCCCCGGTCGTGCGCAAGGCGCTCCTGCGCCCCTCCCCCGCGGAAGGCTGGAGCGTTTGGCGAGAGCGCCCGTTCTCCGTGTTGCTGGAGGAAGGCGGCGAGCTTTGGTCCGGCTCCTTCGACCGGGTCACCGTGAAACACGAAGGGGATCGGTGCGTCCGTGCCGTTCTCCTGGACTTCAAGACCGATCGCGTCAGCGGGCGGGAGCTCGAGCGAAGGGCGCGCCACTACATCCCGCAGATGCAGGCCTACCGCAACGTTCTGGCCCATATGACCGGCCTGGCCCCGGGCTCCATCGAAGCGGGACTGTTGTTCCTCGAGAGTGGGGAGCTGCGCGAGATCGGTCCCCAGGGAGGCTAGGCGTGCGCCGGGCGTCGGCCCGGCGAGCCCGACGCGACCTCGGGGCCCCTCCGAAGGCACCCGATCGTGTACCCTCGGGCTCACGTTGCGCACCGATCCCCCGGCACGACCCCTGGCAGACCCCATGTGGATGAAACCGAGCCTCGCGAGCTTCGCCCTCACCCTCCTGTCCTTCGCCTCCCTGGGCACCCCGGCCCAGCCGCAGTCCGCGGGCTTCAAGCGGGCCCTCGATCAGGCGGAGCGCGCCCTCAAGGCCGAGGACATGCCCCGCGCCTGGGAGTCCCTGCAACGGGCGCTGGAGCGGGACCCCAAGTCGATCGCCGCCTGGGGCCTGCGGGCCCGCTGGGCCGAAGCCAACGAGGATCGCGACGAGCTCGTCTACAGCCTGTACCGCCAGGTCCAGCTCTCCCGCGCCCAGGGCGCCTCGGACGAAGAGCTGGAGGCCCTCAGGGCGCAACTGGAAGCCGTCGATCCGCAAGTGGCCAAGCTGACGGACCTGCTCGCACGGGCCGGGTTCGACCACGATCCGGTGGAGTTCCGGCGCTACGGATCGGCGCGGAAGCTCTACAACTTCGACATCGACCACATGGATGCCTACTGAGCCGTGGGTATTTTCGGCAAGATGAAGCGG
>JAUIEE010000367.1 GCA_030428965.1 bacterium
GCTCCCCCAGAACGGTGCGAACGTCGAGGGCGCGGATGCGCTCCAGCGAGGGGCCGAGCGTCTCGGGCCCGCGCAGGTCGGTGACCGTGACCTGGGCCCCGAGCCCGTGCAGGTAGCGCGCGGCACCGACGCCGCCGCCGAAGCTGCCGAGCCCCATGACGAGGACCTTGTCTCCACGGCCCGTGGCCGCCGGCCGCGGCTTCACGGCCCTTCGTTCTCGGCGGGGGGCGGGGGAGGGTCCCCCGCGGTCGGAGCCTCCCGTGCCTGGGGCGTGGGCAGATCCCGCGGACCCTCCGGCCCGGCGCGGCGCAGGATGTTGGCGCGCTCTAAGACCGATCGCAGGGCGGGCCGGCCGACCTCGACCTCGCCCGGATCGAGCTGGACGTGAAGGGCGCGGTGATCGTGCCAGCCGATGGGCAAGAGCACCTCCGTGACGAGGTCCAGGGGGAAGCGCGCGTACCAGGGGGGCGAGAGGTCGACCCGTTCCGAGTGGGTGCTGTAGCCCGCCTTGTACAGCGTCACACGTCGAATGCCGTAGTGGTCGAAGCGCACCTTGCGCGGTGTGAACCCGACCTGTTCGTCGTCCAGACGAACGAGGGCCCCGGGAGGATCCGAGGTGATCGTCAGCGTGCGCTTGGCCTTGCATCCCCAGAGTGCGGGGAGGCACAGGACCACCAGGGCGATTCGCGACAAGAGACCTCCGTGTCGGGTTGGCGGAGAGGGCGGGATTCGAACCCGCGGACCCCTAATTGGAGTCACCAGATTAGCAATCTAGCGCATTCGGCCACTCTGCCACCTCTCCTCGAAGTCCAGATGACCTTCGTGCCCGGGATCCTAGCGGTCCCCCCCAGGGTCGGCAAGCGCGGCCGAGGCCCCTTCGCAGCCAATGGCGTCTGGCAAGGTGCCCTCGGTGACCTATGCTGACGGCGGGATCCCTCGGGGGTCTCCGAACGAACGCAATGCAACTCCTCTCCCTATGGACCGCATGGACCGCGCTCGCTCTCGCGGGCGCCCCCCAGAGCGGTGGGACCCCCCTGCCAACGCAGGAGCCGACGATCGACGAGATCCTGGCGGAGCCCGAGAGTCCCGAGTCCTGGAGCGCGGCCGTCCAGGCGGCCCTCGACGCAATCGCCCGGAGAATCGCGACCGGGGCCGACCTGGGTCAGCTGACCTCCCCGGGGCTGGTCGTCGGGAACCTGCGTCCGGCCAAGCTCGAGGTCGTCTTCGAGGGGCCCGAGTTCGTGGTGCGCCGGCCATCGGTCGTCGAGGCCGGCGAGTCCGAGACGGCGGAGTCCGGGGATCTGCCCGCAGCTTGGCGCGCTTGGTTGGGCCTGGAGCCGAGCGCCGAGGCGGTTCCCCACTTCAAGGTGATCGAGATCCAGGGCGACGGGAGGCGAACCGAGGCTCTCCTGGCGGTCTCGGCCCACGGCCTGCGGCAGGGGCAGCGGGTCGAGGTGCACGGGCACTGGGAAAGCACGTGGGTTCGGTCCGAGGATCCGGGGTCCTGGCGACTGGCGGACCTGCGGGCGCGCAGCTTCGAGGAGGTCAGCCGCGTCGGTTCCAGCGAGCCGCTGTTCGAGGAGGCGACCGAGGCTCTCCTCGGGGCGCTGCCCGCGTTTCAGGCCCAGCTGCGACGAGGGATCGACTTCTGGAGGGACCGGATCGATTCCCACCTCGTGATCCCGCGCCTGGCCCACCCGGCGGGACTCGTGGTGGGGGACGTGAACGGAGACGGCCTCGAGGATCTCTACCTGTGTCAGCCCGGGGGCCTGCCCAACCGACTGTTCCTGCGTACCCGGGAGGGGGGCCTGGTCGATGCTTCGGCTTCCTCCGGGCTCGACGTGCTCGACTTCACGCGCAGTGCTCTCTTGCTCGATTTCGACCGGGACGGGGACCGGGACTTCGTCCTGGCGGTGAGGAAGGACCTGGTGTTCTTCGAGAACGATGGCGCAGGGCGCTTCGAGCCCCGGGCCAGTCATCCCTCCCCGGAGACGACCTCGCTCGCGGCGGCGGACTACGACGGAGACGGGGACCTCGATCTCTACGCCTGTGCCTACTTCGGGCCCTACCAGGGGCAGGTCTTTCCGCTGCCCTATCACGATGCGAACAACGGCCAGCGCAACCTGCTGCTGCGCAACGAGGGAGATTGGAGCTTCAGCGACGTGACCGAGGAGGTCGGTCTCGAGGTGAACAACCGTCGCTTCAGCTTTGCCGCCTCGTGGGAGGACTACGACGACGACGGGGATCCGGACCTCTACGTGGCCAACGACTTCGGTCGCAACAACCTCTACCGGAACGACGGCGGGCGCTTCGAGGACGTGGCCCGGGAGGCCGGAGTCGAGGATGTCGCCGCCGGCATGGGGGTCAGCTGGGGCGATTTCGACGGCGATGGCCGCTTCGACCTCTACGTGAGCAACATGTTTTCCTCCGCGGGTCTGCGGGTCACCGGCCAGGACGGATTCCAGGTCGGAGCCGCGGGCAGCGTGCGCGCCGAGTACCGCCGTCACGCTCGGGGCAACAGCCTGTTCCGCAACCGTGGGGACGGGACCTTCGAGGACGTGAGCTCGTCCGCCGGGGTTTCGATCGGGCGCTGGGCCTGGGGATCGACGATCTGCGACCTGAACGGAGACGGTTTGGAGGACCTCTTCGTCCCCAACGGCTTCTTGACGCAGAAGCGGCCGGACGACTTGTGAAGCTTCTTCTGGCGGCAGGTCGTGTCGCAATCCCCCGTACAGGCCGAAGGATCGGCTGACCCCTACTTCGAGGCCTGGGTCCGCATCAACGCTCTGATCGAGCGCGGCTTCTCGTGGAGTGGCCACGAGGAGAACGTATTCTTCCTGAACCTCGGAGAGGGGCGCTTCGCCAACGCGTCCCACACCAGCGGGCTGGACCTGGGGGACGACGGTCGCGCCGCGGTGGCCGTCGACTGGGACCGCGATGGGGACCTCGACCTGTTCACCACGAATCGCAACGGCCCGCGACTGCGCTTCCTGCGCAACACGGGGAAAGCCGACGGCGGCTACGTCGCCTTTCGGCTGGAGGGCGAGTTCGGTCCGGACCCGATCGGAGCCCGGGTCCTGCTGGAGAAGGGCGGGCGCGACGGCGGGCTCGCGGTGCGCGCCCTGCGGGCGGGGGAGGGCTTTCTAGCGCAGGGCTCCGCCTGGCTGCACTTCGGGCTGGGAGAGGCCCGGATCGGAGGTGTTCAGGTGCGCTGGCCGGATGGGGAGATGGAACGGTTCGGTGGGGTCGTTCGCGGGGGAAGGTACCTCTTGAAGCGTGGCCTCGGCCGCGCCCAGGCCCTGGAGACGGGGAAGCTGGAGATCCCCACCCGGCCTCCTCTCGACATCGACGAGAGCGACGCGAGCACGATGGCCCTGGTTGATCCGATCCCCATGCCGCGCCTTCCCATGGCCACCGAGGACGGGCGACCTGTCGAGCTCTTCGGCATCGATTCCGAGGGGGCGCCCCGCACGACCCCCGGGCCGCTCGTCCTCCAGCTGTGGGCCAGCTGGTGCCAACCCTGCGCCCGCGAGCTGGAGCAGGTCTCCCGCCGAGCCTCGGAGCTCACTTCCCGGGGCGTGGGCGTGATTGCGCTGCAGGCCGATGGAGAGGAGGAGCCCCAGCCCGGGTCCTTTCACCTGGACCAGGTGCGCTGGCCCTTCTCGCGGGCCGTGGCGAGTGAGAGCACCCTCGGCATCCTGGAGGCCTTCCAGTCCTTGCTGCTCGACCGCGAAGCTCAGCTGGTTCTTCCCACCACCTTGCTGATCGACCCCAAGGGCCGGCTGGTTTCGATCACGCGTGGAGAGATGGACTTCGATCGGATGCTCGCCGAGCTCGACGACGTGGGGCTCTCCGCCGAGGAGAGACGGGACAAGGTCGTTCCCTTCCCCGGCCGGTGGCTGTACCCGCCGATCGAGCCCGACATGGAGCGCTTCGCCCGCGAGTTCTCCGAGCGAGGCTTTCCACGGGTGGCCGTCGATTATCGGGCCCAGCGATTCGACATGGCCCGGCGCTCACGCGCGGAGCTCCTGCACGAATTCGGACGTTCCCATGCCCGCAACGGCGACCTGGAGAGCGCGGAGAAGTCGCTGCGAGAGTCGATCGCGGCGGATCCCCAGCGGGTGGAGGTGCACGCGGACCTCGGGCTGGTCCTGCACCAGGCCGGTCGCTTTCGGGAAGCGGTCGTGGCCTACGAGTCGGCTCTGGCCCTGGCCCCCGAGCGAGACGACGTGCACTTCAACCTCGCCCTGGCCCTGATTTCCCTGGGGCAGTTCGAGGGGGCCGAGGACCAGCTCTCGGTCCTCCAGGGGCTGGACTCGCCCCGGGCCGAGGGGCTCCGGGAGCTCCTCGAGCGCACGGGCCGCTAGGGCCGCCCGGAAGTCTCCCCAGGCCGAGATCTTCAGTTCCGGGAAGGATTCTTCCGATGGACCCGGTCCAGGAGGTCCCCGCCATGAAGCTCTTCTTCTGTCTGCTCAGCCTTCTCGGTCTGTCCGGGTGTGCGTTCACCGGTGCGAAGGTCCCGAGCGTGCAGCCGACCGAGGCCCTGGCCCCGCCCGCCGTCGAGTCCGGCTGGCAGGCCTACGAGGGACTCGAGCGCGGACGCCGCTGCGGTGGCTGGCAGGAGGCCCTCGTCAACGAGCGCTAGTCGGTTTCCGTGGGTCCCCTCGTCCTGAGCCTCGCCTTCGTCGGGGCAATCGCCTGGCTCGTGTTGCTCGGTGCTCACGGCCGCCAACGGGACGAGAGATCCATCGATCGCGCCCGAGACCAGGCGCGGCGGCTCGGCATGGAGCTCGTCGCCCACGAGCGCAGCGTGCCCCACTTCTCGCTGTTCTCGAGTACACGAACGGCTCCACGCCTGCGCAGGGAGTGGCAGGTGGCCTACTCCCTCGAGGTGGCACCGCGCGTGGATGCTCGCTGGTCCTTCGTGCAACGCTCCCACGATCCCAAGGGCGAGTTCTCCAACGGCTACCGGCTGCAGGTGCACCACGGCGAGGTCTCGCCCGAAGTCCGTCAGGTGCTGCTGGACATCGCCATGGAGTGGGACCACGAGTACTTCGAGGTGGAGTTCTTTCCCGAGAGTGCGTGCGCCTTCTGGAACGAGTGGGTGCACGGCGATGGCATCCGGGAGATCCACCACCACCTCCAGCGTGTCGTGGCCGCGGCGACCTCGTCGGTCGTGCGGGCGGCCTGAGGACCCCTGGCGCCCACGGGCGAATCCGGGGGACGAGGACTTTCGTCAGA
>JAUIEE010000368.1 GCA_030428965.1 bacterium
GCGGAGCGACCCGGGCGTGGAAGCCGACGTAGCCGGCCATGCGGCTCGAGCGCCCGAACAGCGAGGAGCGCAGCCAGCGGACCTGCACCCCCTTCTGCGGGGCCGCGTCGCCCACGGCGGACAGGACGCGCACCTGGTGCCCATGGGACACGAGGTGCTCGGTCAGGTCCGAGAGGTGCTGGCCGGTGCTGGCGGAGTCCGGACCGTAGGACTGGTTGACGAAGAGGAAGCGGGGCACGGGGAGCGGGGGGAGGGGAAAGGTCAGGCGGCAGGTCGCTCCAACAACCATTCGCCGAGGACGAGGGCATCCATCTTGGTGCGCAGGAAACAGCTCAGCGCTTCGCCGGGCTGGCAGACGACGGGCTCGTTCTCGTTGAACGAGGTGTTCAAGAGCATCGGAACGCCCGTCTCGGCTTCGAAGGCCTCCAGGAGGCCGTGGTAGAGCGGGTTCTCCTGCTCGGAGACGGTTTGCAGCCGGCCCGTTCCGTCCACGTGGGTCACGGCGGGGATCGTCCCGCGGCGTTCGGCACGGATGCGCCAGATCTCGAGCATGAAGGGCACGTCCCCTTCCCGCTCGAACCAATCGCCCACCCGCTCGCGCAGGATCGAAGGCGCGAAGGGTCGGAAGAGCTCGCGCAGCTTGATCTTCTCGTTCAAGAGCCTGCGCATATCCCCGCGGCGGGGGTCGGCCAGGATGCTGCGATTGCCCAGGGCTCGCGGCCCCCATTCCATCTTGCCCTGGAACCAACCCACCACGGCTCCCGACGCGATGCGCTGCGCCGTCCAGCGACACAGCTCCCGCGGGTCGGGAACGTGGCGCAGTCGATAGCCCTGGGCGACGAGCTCGGCTTCGTGGCCCGCCAGCTCGGCTCGCACCTGTTCCGGACCGAAGCGAGGGCCCCAGTAGGCGTTGTGGGAGCCGCTGGGCCGCGCTGACCCGAGTCGGCCGCAGGCCACCTCGAGCGCCGCACCGATCGCGCCCCCCGCGTCGCCAGGGGCGGACGGAACGTAGAGGTTCTCGAACGGGGTCTCGTCCACGATGCGCCCGTTCGCGAGCCCGTTCATGGCGCAGCCACCGGACAGGCAGAGCGAGCTCGAACCGGTCTGGGCGTGCACGTGGCGCAGCAGGTGGAAGAGCGCGGCTTCGTAGCGTGCCTGGACCGAAGCCGCCAGGTCGTGGTGGCGTTGCTCCAGGGGCTCGTCCGGCCTGCGGGCCGGTCCGAGCAGCTCCTCGAGGCGCGGGGAGAAGACCTCTCCCATGTGGGGCGTGCCGCTGTCCCAGCCCATGGCGACGCCCTGGTCGTGATGGCGGAAGTACTCGAGCCCGAGTCGAAAGCGGCCGCCCGGCGAGAGCTGGAGCACCTGCTCGAGCTCGCCCACGAAGGTCGGCTTCCCGTAGGCCGCCAGCCCCATGACCTTGTACTCGTCTCCGTAGTTGGGGAAGCCCAGGTGCTGGGTGACGGCCAGGTAGAACAGGCCGAGGGAGTGGGGAAAGCGCGTGCGTCCCCGCAGCTCGATACGGTTCGCCTCGCCGATGCCCCAGGCGGAGCTGGCAAAGTCCCCGAAGCCATCGACGGAGACCAGGGCGGCGCGGTCGAAGGGGGACGGATGGAAGCTGCTGGCGAGGTGGGCACGGTGGTGCTCGACGTGGGCCAGCCGCGCCCTGAGTGCGCTGCGGGTGACAGCGGTGGACTCGGCCAGCTCGTCGAGCACCGAACGCACGCGCTCTCGGTTGCGAAGCCGGTCCCTCACGAAGGAGAGGTTCGGGCGCTTGCGCAGGGCGTAGGCGCCCTTGGCGAGCCAGGCGGCCTTGGGGTCACGGTTGACGGCCACCCAGTCCAGGTCGGTCGCGTCGATGCCGGCCTCCTCGAGACACCAGGCGATCGCGCGTGCCGGGAAACCGGCCCAGTGCTTGACGCGCCGGAAGCGTTCCTCCTCGGCCGCGGCGACGACCTCGCCGTTCTCGAGCAGCGCAGCCGAAGCGTCCGCGTGCCAGGCGTTGAGTCCCAGGATCCAGGTGCTCTTCGTCTTCATCGTCAGCCAAACCACCAGTGGGAGGATCCCGTGGAGAAGGCCAGGAGAACGAGCAGTCCGTTCGTGATGGCGTGGGCGAGAACGGCGTCCCCGAGCTGGCGCCGATGCGCCCCGGCCAGGGCGAAGACGATGCCGGTCAGCAACCCGCCGATGCGGTTCTGGTGCAGGAGGCCGAACAGGAGCGACGGTACGAGCAGCGTGACCGGACTCAAGCGGGCGACCTCCGCGCCTGGGGCCCGCCTGGCCAGGCGGCGTGGCAGGTAGCCGCGGAAGAAGAGCTCCTCGACCCAGGGCACGACCGCCAGCGTGCCGACCAGCTTGAAGGCGAGCCAGAAGGGGACCCAGGTCGGACCGAGCGTTTCCAGGGACTCGGCCCAGGGGCGCGATGTTCCCGAGACGAACGGGACCCAGACCAGGAAGCCCAGAACGCCGAAGAGGATCGTCGCGGGAGAGAGATGGAAGCTGCGAGGCAGGCGCGCTTCTCCCAACCACGCCAGGACGATCGCGCCCGCCAGGACGCCGAGGGGCGCCAACGGATCCAGGCCCTGGGCGATCGCGCCGGTGACCAGGCCCGTGGCGGACAGCGCGAACAGAGGGCCGACGTAGGCCAGGGTGACTCGATCCAGCTGACCCTGGGGCAGGTTCCGCCGGACCGCGAAGACCCCTGAGTGCTTCGACCAGGCGACCAGGCCCAGGGAGATCGCGCAGAAGAAGATCCAGCCGGCGCGGGTGTGGAAGGCGTTCACCGCGATCACGGGCGACCAGCGATCTCCGATCGCGATCAGCAGCACGATGCGCACGAGGTTGGCGCAGAAGACCACCAGGGTTCCGATCACCGGGAGCCACAGGGCGGCGGGGAAGCGCAGCTCCTTTCGGAAGAACCCCAGGTAGCCCGCCAGGAAGACCCACATCAGGCCGATGCCCTCCCAGCCCGAGCAGCCGCTGCCGACCTCGACCAGGAAGCGGTCCGTGCCGACGACCCGCTGGGGGAGGATCAGCGTGGGCTCGAACTGGAGCAGCTTCAGCAGTCCGTGGACTCCGAGCAAGGTGACGTGTCCGAGCTCGTCCCACAGGGCCGTGTCCGTCAGGTGTCCCGCGGCAAAGGCGGAGAGGCCGACTCCGAAGGCCAGGAGCAGGGTCGAGCGCAGGTGCACGAGGAGCTGCCCCAGGTCGCGGATCGAGATGCAGGTCAGGGTCAGAGAGACCCCGGCGGCAAGCCCCAGGGTGAGCCACGCGGCGAACCACAGGCCCGGCATGTCGAGGGCCCACAGGTCGTTTCCGAGCACCTGTCCCGAGACTTGCCAGAACAGAAGCAGGCTCGCGAGGTGCAGCGCCAACCACGGGGCCTGAAGTCGGGTCGGCCTGCGGTCCCGCAGGCGGAGCTTTTCCGTCGCGTCGGGAGCGAAGAGGAGGCCGGCCGTACCGACGGCGATGAGGATCGGCACCGCGTTCGAGACGAGCCGAAAAATCCGGGCCCACGCTGCCGTAGCCTGTCGTAGATCGGGGCGCTCGAAGGCGCTGGTGAACAGGAGCGCCTCGACCAGGAAGAGCAGCAGGGCCAGCCAGGGAACCAGGCTGCGCTTGCGGTCGAAGGACGCGCGCTCCTCGTGCGCGCTGGCACGCGGGGCGCACGGAACCGGAGCTCCGGGCGTGGGGGGGACGAGCGAGTTCATGGGACCTCAGGCCTGCGCTGGACGGGCGCAGAACCCGGTCACGCGGCGTTCAGGTCGTTTCGGGTTCGCGCCTGCGGGCGGTCAGGATCAGGATTCCGGCGAACAGGACGAGCAGGGCGTTGGCGGCCAGATCCCCGTCGATCTCGGGGACGGCGGCCGGGCCACCGCCTCCACCCCGACCCGGTCGGGGAAAGGGCGGACCACCGGGACGGCCGCGCTGGGCCAGCGCGACCTCGGACAGGGCCAGCCAGACGGGCAGACCGGTTGCGAGGAGCCGGATTCCGATCCGGCGGACACTTCCAAACACAGGCGCTTCCTTCTCTAGGTGGACACGGGGGCGGAGGGCTCCTGGAGTGCCCAGGAGGTGCCGTTCCCGAAACCTATTTCGGATTTCCTAGAGGGCGAACCGCAGTCAAAGGCGGTTTTGGGGCAGGTCGAAAGCCTTTCCGAGAGAACGACTTTCGCGCGTGACGGAAAGGGCCGGCCAACCCGGGCCGGCGCGCGGAAGGAAGCGGATTCCGCCCTCGTAGCCTAGGACTTCTCGGCCGTGTCGTTCAGGGCCCAGGAGTAGTCCACGTACTTGATCTGCGCTGCGCGGATGAAGGCTTCCTCGGACGGGGGAGCGTAACGCAGGAGGTACTTGCGCACGCTGCCGGCGTCCTTCTCGAAGTCCTCCTCGAACCACTTGAAGATCTCGGACAGCCGCAGCTGGTTCTTCTCCCGGTCGTAGAGGTTGCGCTTGGGGTCGATCACGAAGGCGCGCATCTGCCGGTCGAGCTGCTGGTCCAGGCGGTCGGCCACGAAGGCCTCGCCCAGGAGCGGAGGGCAGCTGTAGGAGGCGCAGTTGATCGCCGCGTGCAGGCGGGCGTCCCCGAAGCGGGCGCGCAGGATCTTGTGCTCGATGTCGTTCAGGGAGAGCTTGTCGTCCTTCCCGTCCGGATGCAGGGCCTGCATGCGGATGAACTCGTCGTCGAAGACGCTCTTGGCTCCGAACAGCCTGTCCAGCTTGCGGATGCTCGCGAGCGGGTAGTTGTCGACGACCTTCTGGATGGTGTGGGCGTTGTAGGCGTTGATCCAGAAGGCGAAGCGCTGGGGCTCGCTCCAGGAAGCGAGCTCTTCGGGCGTGACCGCCCGCAGCTCCTGGAGGTAAGCCACGAGCCCCGAGGGGTCAGCGGCCAGGGCGCCGTAGTCGAAGAGCTCCCCCCGGACGTGGGTCTCGAGGATCCGGGTCCAGGCGCCATGGGTGTGGTCGAAGGCGACCTCGGGCACAGGCTCGGCCGCAAGGCCGGGGTCGGAGGAGGTCGGCGGCCCGCCCTGTCCGTCCCCTCCGCCGTGGGTCGTGCAGGACAGCAGCAGGATGGCGAGCGGGGTCGCCGCTCGGAGCCGGGGGCGCAGCTTCATGGAGCCTCGGGAGGGAAGTGGGCCAGGGAGGTCACGGGAGGAGGAGAGAGAGAGGGGTCTTACCAGAAACACCTGAGAGTGGAGCTGGAACCTCGTCGTGTCTCTCCCCGGCCGACCCTGGGTAC
>JAUIEE010000369.1 GCA_030428965.1 bacterium
CGGCCTCGCCCTGTCCCTCATGCAGGGCAAGAAGCCGGATCAGATCGTGACGGTCTTCGCCGGCATGGAGCGCGAAGCGGTGGCCCGGGCCCGGGAACACTTCAAGCCCTACCAGCCGAGCTCGCCCCAGATTGCCCTGATGCGCAAGGGGGAGCTGGTGCGCATGTGGCAGCGCCACGACATCGAGGGTCGCGATCCCTCGACCATCGCTCAGAGCCTCAGCGCCGCTTTCGAAGAGCACTGCTAGGACGACCCTCCACGCGGCAAGTGGAACGAGAAGCGCGCATCCAGGCGGCGGAGGACTTCCTGAAGGAGGCGGTCTTCCGCTCGCGTGAAGTGCAGTCCTCCATCGATCCCTGGGGAGGCCCGGCGCAGCGGCAGGCATCGGGGCCGGGCAACTGCGGCCTCGGCCAGGAAGCCGCCATCGAGCTCGAGCTCACACCCCGGGCCGAGGAGATCCTGCCCCAGCTCGAGCTGGCCGACCTCGCCCACGTGCGCTCCATCCAGAGCGAGTGGATCGAGCGCCAGGACGCCCTGGACCGCAAGCGCAACCACTTCCTGCGGGACTTCCGCAGGCGTCACGGCGCCGACCGCACGGCCTACGATGCCAGCACCCTGGCGGACTTCGAAGCCGGGCTCGAGGACGTGAACCTCGAAGAGAGCCGCGATCGCCGCGCCGCGGCCCTGCGCCTGCTCTCGATCGCCGCCGAGTAGCCCTTCGCGCGAAGCCCGGCTGCCCTGATCCGAACGCCCACGAGGGCGGAAAGCTGCTCCGCAGCGGGGGCAGGGCAGATTCTCCCGATTCCCTGGCGGGCACCGTGCGGCGTTCGCACTCGTCCTGTCGAGCGCGAGCCAGAGGGGTATCGCGTGCCACGACACCCGCAAGGAGGACCGCCCGATGCTGGCGACGAAACTGACTCTCTTTTTGACTCCCCTGCTTCCCGTCACCGAAACGGAGGCCACGACCTCCGCCTGGGGCGACGTGGACCGCGACGGCCTGCAGGACTTCTACGTGACCGACGCCCGCCGAGGAGATCGGTTGTTCCGGAACCAGGGAGACGGCCGCTTCGAGGACGTGACCGAAGCCGCCGGACTGGCCGGCAACCTGGGAACGAAAGCCGCCCTGTGGCAGGACTTCGATCTGGACGACAACCTCGACCTCCTGCTCGTGACCGGGCAGGGCGACGTTCGGCTCTATCGCGGCGTGGGCACCGGACTGTTCCAGCTCGCGGGAGGCGAGCTCGGCCTGGAGACGCGCAGCGACGTCCGCGGAGCCGAGTGGAACGACTACGACGCCGACGGCTGGAGCGACATCGTGCTCGAGCTCGCCGACGGCGCCCCGCTCTTCTACCACAGCCTCGAGGGGCAGAGCTTCGAGCGCTTCGAGCCCGATCTGGGTCCGGTGCTGGTGGAAGACCCCGGCGGCCCCTTCACGATGACGGTGGTCGAGCGCGAGGTGGTCGAGCGCGACGGCGAACGGTCGGCTCCGGGAGCGTCCGTGGACGGTCCGCCCTCGGCCCCCGGCGGACGCACGGTGCTCGTGCCGACGGCGCCCGAGGGTCTCGAGGCCACCCGTAGCGCCACGACGATCGCCAACCCGACCGGCACCGCGGCCGCCGGATCAGCCCTCGCGATGTGCTCGGATCGCCTGGTCGATCAGGCCACCTCGTCCTGCATCACGGCCAGCTCGGCCCCCCAGGTCGGCGCCCTCTATCCCCTGAGCCAGGATCTGTGCGTGGAGGCCAGCGGAGACGTCGGGATGGGAACGACCAACCCGCTCTCCAACCTGCAGGTCGTCGGCGACGCGGTCGAGGGCCGACTGCACGTCTCTCCGGACATGACCGTCAACGGCACGTCCAGCCTGCACCTTTCGGAGCAGAGCACCGGTTTCCTCGGCTTCGAGATCAAGTACGAAGGAGCGACCAGCAACCAGCTGCAGGTCCTGACCAACACCGCCGGGGGTGGCGAGACCGGGCCCTGGCTCGTCATCGACCGCACCGACGGATCGATCGGCTTCGGCACCGGCCAGACCGGCTCGGCCACGACCGGCGACGTCGTGCAGCCGGTCGGCGCCGACGGCCTGCTCAAGGCGGCGGTGAGCGTGACGGGCATCGGCATCGGATCGCCGCTGGTGAACCGCAGCTTCAACCACATCCCGGGCGGCTCGGGGATCACGGTCACGCGACTGCTGCCCGGCCAGTTCGAGGTGGACTTCGGGAGCGTGGACCTGACGAGCCGCTTCTACATCGGCCAGCTCGGCAACGCGTTCTCGGGCTCGCCCGCGACGGGAGGGATCTCCGTGACCCCGCGCACCGGCGTCCCCGGCGCCCTGTACGTGCGCACCACGGATGACAGCGGAACGGACATCGACAACAACTTCTTCCTGATGGTCTACTAGGGCCGAGGGAGAGAGGAGCCTCGAGGGCCCCCGGGAGCCGAACGGCCCCGGGGGCCCTTTCGCTTTCCGGCAGCCGGGGCCGGAGCCCGGCTCCCGGGGCCAACGGAGGGCTTGCACTCCGATCCGATTCCGGCTGTAGTCCGCCCCGCCGGCGGGGGCTAGGAAGTCTCTATCTGGCCCGTGAATCCGATCGACAAGAGACAAGGCCCTGAGATGCACTCACCCCAAGACCTCCTTCTGCGCGTCGAACGTCTGGAGCGCGACAACCGCCGCTGGAAACGCTCCTTCCTTGCCCTCGGCCTGCTCCTCCTCGGCGCCACGGCGGCCGGCTTCGCCCGCCCGCACCAGACTCCGGAGGAGATCGTGGCCAAGCGCTTCATACTCCAGGACGCTTCCGGCGAGGACGTCGGCCTGTTCGGACCGGACCGCAACGGCAACCCTCACCTGACCTTCCGTGGAGAAGCGGGCATGGCGCTGCTCGGGGTGACCCAGCCCGGTCTGTTGATCCGCCACGCCGACGGCAAGCGCGGCTCCTTCCTGGGTCTGGACGGGCGCGGTGGCTCCCAGCTCTCCCTGACCGGAACCGAGTTCACGAACGGAATCAAGCTGGTGGTCCAGGAGGAAGGCACCTCGGGGGTCTACGTGCTCAACGACACCGGGCGGGAGCGCGTCTCCATGGAGTACCTCTCCAACGGCAATTCCCAGTTCACGACCCGGGACGACGACGGCAAGGTGCGCGGCTTCTTCGGGCACGACGCGGGCGGAACGTCGAGCCTGGTCCTCTTGGACGGCGGAGGCGTACGGCGCATCGGTGCCCTCGTCCACCCGGAGGAAGGCTCCCCCGACGTCCCCGTCTTCGCGGTCCAGGACAGCCAGGGGAGGCTGCGCTCCGAGCTGACGCTCAACCTGGACGATTCGGCCACCCTGCGCATGTTCCGGCAGGACGGCAAGCCGGTCTTCACGGCTCCCTGAGGACAGCGTTCGTCCCGGGACCGGCGACACTCGTCCCTTTCCCGGGCCGACGTGGAACCCCGCTAGGGTCAGGGCGTAAGGAAGAGCACTCGTCCTTCCCCGCCAACCCCCGAGAACGATCATGCTTCGCCCCAGCCTGGCCCTGGCCGGCCTTTGTCTGTGTCTCGCCCTCCCGATCGCGAACGCCCGCCGAGTCCCACCGTCCGAGGGCCCGCTGCTCGAGCTGATGGAGGGCCTGAAAGAGCACCTCAAGGGGGTCGCCATGGGCCTGCAGGCCTCCGACGACGCGGCGACCCTCGAGCACATCGCCGAGATGCAGCGCCTGGTGCTGCTCACCAAGCGCGAGGATCCGTCCAACCTGGGCGAACAGCCGGAGTCCAAGCGGGACTCCCACCGCGCGGCCTTCCGGCGAGACCTGGCCCTCGTGCTCGGGGAGCTGGCGGCCATGGAGGTCGAGGTGCTCGACGGTGAGCGCCAGGAGGCCTTCGGCCGGGTCACAGGTGCGCTCTTTCGGATGCGCGAAGAGGCCCACGAACGCTACCAGACGAAGTGATCCACCCGATCGGGCCCCTTGCCGGGTACCTTCGATCCATGGCGATCGAGACCTCGACGTCCCCGGGCCTGCGCGTTTCCTCCCTGGCCCCGCCCGCTCGCACGCCGTGGCGCACGGCCCTGGGGGCCACGACCGGCCTGGGGCTCCTGGCGGGGATACGGGTGGCCCTGGTCTATCCGTTCCTCGGGCGCAGGGTCGCCTGGGAAGACGCGCTTGCCAGCGGGCTCCTGGAAGGCTGGACCTGGCTTCCCCTGGTTCCCTTGCTCGTCTGGACGATGCGCCTGCGACCTCCCGCCGTGGGGCTGCCGGCCGCGGCGTGCCTTCACGTCGCCTGCGCGGCCGGCGCTTCCTTCGTCCACCTGGCCCTGTTCGCGGCAACCTCCGGACTCGTGCGCAACCTGCGTTTCGGCGACGCTTTCCGAGTCGACCTGGCCAGCCCCCTGTTCTCCATGCTGGTCCCCGGCATGACGCTCTACGCCCTCGTCCTCCTGGGCGCCTGGTGGTGGTCCGGGGAACGACCTCGGCTCCAGGCCGCGGACGAAGAGCTCACCTTTCGAGCGGGACGCGGAGAGCTCAGCCTGCGCCCGAGCGAGATCGACTGGATCCGAGCGGCGGGCAACTACCTCGAGCTGCACGCGGGCAGCTCGGTGCATCTCGTCCGCGAAACCCTGAGCGGCCTGTACGCCCGGCTCGGAGAAGAGGACTTCCAGCGCATCCATCGCTCCGTCCTCGTCCGGCGGGCGGCGATCCAGGCGGTGCGTCGAGGCAACGAGGCCGAAGTCACCCTGCAGGACGGGACGCGCCTGTCGGTCGGAAGGACGTTTCGCAAGACGCTCTAGGGCTCGGCCGACCCGAGCGGGTCGAGCCGGAACCCCAGGCTCCGGCCCGACCTCTCCCTCAGAAAACCACGATCGAAAAGTCCAGATCGACGTTGACGTTCGAGGCGTTCACGATGTCGATGAAGAGCGCGTTCGGGTTGGCCACGCGCGGCCCCACCTCGATCATGCCGTTGGTCTGGTTCCCCGCGACCGTCGGCCCCAGGGTGCCCTGGTAGAAGCGCGTGTCGACCGGCGCGCCGAAGTCGACCTCGTAGATGCCGGTCCCCAGTCGGGTCACCGTCGTGAAGCCCCCCATGAGGTTGAAGCCCCGGGCGATCGAAGCTCCGGTACCGAAGGCATCGATGTGCACGGCGGCCTTGACGAGCCCGTTGCGACTCGCGAGCTGCTTGATGTCCCCAACGTTGGTCACGGTCAACCTGGGCTCGGGGTCCGCGCTGCTCAGGGTGTCCTCGT
>JAUIEE010000370.1 GCA_030428965.1 bacterium
TCGATGGCGACGGGGATCGCTGCATCCTGGTCGACGAGGGCGGCGCGGTCGTCCACGGGGACGGCATCTTGACCCTGATCGCGATGCACGAGCGCGAACGACTGCGCTCGGGAAAGATCGTCGCCACGGTCATGTCCAACCGGGGTCTGCACCGCGCCCTGCGCTCGGTCGGGGTCGGCATCGTCACGGTCGGGGTCGGCGATCGACAGGTGGTCGATGCCCTGCGCAGCGAAGGCCTCTCCCTCGGGGGAGAACAGTCCGGGCACATCGTGTTCGGAGCGGACAACAACTTCATCGGCGACGGCATCTACACCGCCCTGAGGGTGCTCTCGGTCCTCCAGCAGACCCAGGCCCGGCTCTCCGAGCTGGCCAGCCCTTTCCAGCCCTTCCCCCAGGTCCTTCTGAACGTGCAGGTCGATCGCAAGCCTCCGCTCGACGAGCTGCCGGAGGTGATGGAGGCCGTGCGTTCCGTCGAACAGGAGCTGGGGGACGACGGCCGCGTCTTGCTGCGCTACTCGGGCACCGAGCCCATCGCGCGGGTCATGGTGGAGGGACCGGACGAGGAGTGGATCCGCGCCAAGGCCCTCGCCCTGGCCGAGCTCGTCGAAGGCGCCATCGGCCCCGAAAAGAAACCGTGAGCCGGGGACCGACCCCCGGCGCCATCTGCGCGATCGAGACGTCCACACGCACGGGCTCGGTGGCCGTATGGGGCAAGCACGGGCCCCTGGAAGAGCGGCTCGAAGAGAACAAGGCCCACGCCAGCGATCTCCTGCCCGCCCTCGAGCGCTTGCGATCGAGGGTCTGCGATCCCGCGCTTCCCCTCGAGACCGTCATCGTCGGCACGGGCCCGGGCAGCTACACCGGGCTGCGGGTCGGCATCGCCACGGCCCTTGGCCTGGCGCGCGGTTTCGGAGCCAGCCTGCACGCGGTCGCCTCGTTCGAGGCCTTGGCCCTGGGCGAGCTGAGTCCGGGCGAAGAGGGCTGCGTGTTCTGGAACGCGCGCGGCGGAGCGTACTACCTGGCGCGCTACCTGCGCAGCGAGGACGACGTCGAGGTGCTCGAGGCCCCGTGCGCTCTGCCCCTGGCAGCGGCCCTCGGGCGAGTGCCCGAGCAAGGCGTGTTGTTCTGCGACGCTTCGACCCGTGAGGAGCTGAACGCCGCCCGCCCCCCAGGTGCACAGCGCCGGCTCGAATCCCTCCCGCGGGCGGGCGCACTCTTGCAACTCGGCTGGAAGCGCTTCGCGCAGGAAGGCCCCCACGCGCCCGAGACCATCGCGCCCCTCTATCTGCGCGAATTCGCGGCCGCAGCGGGAAAGCGGCGCTGATCGGCGCCAAAGAAAAAGGCTGCCCCCGCCTGGTGCGGGGACAGCCTGGGGACGATTCGCGCTTCGCCTACAGGTCGTAGGGGCGCAGGGTCTTGCGACCGTTGTCCTGGGCACGACGCTCGGCCGAGCTGATCAGCTCGCGAACGGCGCCATCGAGGGCCACGTAGAAGTCGCCGGACACGTTGATGCCGGCAGCGTTCTTGGTGCGACTCTTGCTGATGATCATCTCGAGCGGCTTGCGCGAAGTACGACGCTTGGCGGTCTTCTTCTTCGCCTTGCGGGCCGGCTTACGAGCAGTTGTCTTCTTCTTCTTTCTGGCCATTTGTTCCTCTTCCCCATCAGGGGGAAACTGGCTGTCCGTGATGTCGGATGGTGTTTGGGTCGTGTCGTAACAACCGTGACGCGCAAGAAAGAATGGCGACGCGCAGGTGCGGAGTCAAAAGTCCATTTGCAGGAAATCACGGTTTTTTGGCCGAATTCGAGCTCGAATCGAGGATCCACTTTCTGCTCGGAAGCGGTCGGTCAAGCCCATCGGTGGTTTGAAGCAGGACTTCCCCTGGCTATCTTCGGGCGGTGCAAGCACGACGCAGCTGGATCGATGTCGATCTCGACGCGCTACGCAACAACCTGATATGGCTGCACGAGCAGCTGGGCCCGCAGGTTGCCTTGCTGCTCGTGGCCAAGGCCGACGCCTATGGTCATGGGGCCCCAGAAGTGGCCCAAACTGCCCTGAAATGCGGTGTTCGGGCTATTTGCGTGGCCACGACGGAAGAGGCGCGCCAGCTCCGGGAGGCCGGCATTCGGGGGAGAATCCTGGTCCTGGGGGCCTTTCTGGAGCACGAAGTGCGGAGCGCGGCGGAGCTCGGGGTCGAGGTGACCTCGTGTTCGGGTGAGAACATGCTCATCCTGGAAGCGGCCGCCAAGCAATGCGGAGCGAGCCTCGGGGTGCACCTGAAGATCGACACGGGGATGCATCGATCCGGGGCGGAACCATCCGAGGCCCTGGGGCTCCTACGCTGGACCCAGCGCTCGCCCAGCCTCGTCCTGAGGGGTCTTATGACCCATATCGCAGCCACGGAGGGAACGCGCTCCCCCCAGGCCCGGGCCCAGTTGGAGTGCTTCGAGCGCATTTGCCGACAGGCCCGCCGCGCGCGCCTCCTGGTGGGCAAGGACGTCCTCATCCACGCCAAGAACTCGATCTGCGCCCTTTCGGGCGGCCCCGGCACCTACGACGCCGTGCGGATCGGTATCGCCGCCTACGGAGTTTCCCCCATTGCGCGGGAGAGCCTGCCCGGGGCGCTGAGACCCGTGCTCTCGGCCCACGCGACGGTGGTTCAAGTCAAAGAGGTGCACCCCGGGGAAAGAGTGGGCTACGGCGGCACCTGGCAAGCCCGGCGCCCGACACGCCTGGCTCTGCTGCCGGTGGGCTACGATGGCGGGGTGGACGGGCGGCTGAGCAATCGAGGCAGCGTTCTCCTGGGAGGTCGCAAGGCCCCTATCGTCGGCAGGGTTTCCATGGACTACACCACCGTGGACGTCACCGACGTTCCCGACGCCCGGACGGGCAGCCGCGCGACCTTGATCGGCCGCCAAGGAAGGCGGGAAATCAGGATCGAGGATTGGGCTCTCGCAGCCGAAACCCTTCCGTACGCCTTGCTCGGTGCCCTGGGCAAGGGAGCTCCTCGCTTCTACCGCCAGCATTCCGACCTGACCCCCGATCCGCATTCGGCCCCAACCGGCTCCCTCGCCCCGTGATCCAAAGCTGCCTTCGACTCGCCCGACGCCTGGCCCTGGCTTTCGCCTGGCTGTGCGTCGTGGGAGCCGTGGGGTTGCTAGCCCTGGAGGAGAGCGGTGTGCTGGTGGACCTCGTGCGCATCCGCCTCGCCTGGAGGCTCGGGCCCTTGGGCGAGGGCCTGGGCATCGAGGACGTGCGGCTGCGCTGGTTCGAGCCCGGAGTCGTGCTGGAAGGGTTGACCCTGGAAGCCCCCGGACGCACGCCGGATTCCTCCCCCATCGAGAGCTTGCGCCTCGACTCGGCGCACCTGAGCCTCTCGACCAGCGCCGACCTGAGCCGTCCCCTGGACTCGGTCCGCATCGACGGAGGTAGCCTCCACATCTCGGACGCCTGGCTCGAGGGACTCGATCGCCTCGGACACAGCTTCGAAGACCGCGGCGGGGGTGGACGTCCGATGGAAGCCCCGCCACTGGCCCTGACCGACTTCGACGTGTCCATCGAGCTTCCCGGTGGCGATCCCTTCTCCCTGGGAAAGGCCAGCCTCCTGGCCACCCCCAACGGCCTGCGCAGCTTCCGCATCGAGGGGCAGATTCAGCCGGAGCTCGGCGGCGCGGTCGTGGGTCGCACCGGCATCCGCATCGAGGGAACGGTCTCCGAGAACGGGCTCGAGATCGAAGCCCTGGCCCGTGAGATCCCCCTGGCCTCCCGGGGAATGTCGATCGACCTCGCCGGCCTGCCGGTGGAGCAGTGGTCCGGCGAGGTGACGCTTCGGGCCGAGGCCCAGCTGGACTGGTCCCGGGGGCTGGAGGCCCAGGGGAACCTGCGCACGCGCCTGGAGAACCTGAGGCTGCTGCTCGAGGACGACGATCCGGGCCTGGAGGACGGTGCACTCGAGGTGGTGGCCACCTTCGCCCCCGAACACGGCGCCCTTTGGGCCCGGGACTCCTGGCGAGCCACGGCCCACCTGCAGGGGCGCTGGCTCGACGGCCCGATCTCCGCCTGGGGACGCTTCGGCCTCGACCTGCCCCCCGACACCCTGGCCCATCTCTGGGGTCGAGCGGAGACCTTCCCGATCGACCTCGAGCGACTGTCCGGCATCCCCGGAACCGAGCTCTTGCGCCCCACCTGGGAAGCCCTGTCCCCGGTCGGCGAGGTCGACCTGAACGTCGACGTTCGCTTCGGGCTACCGGGAGCGGACGGGACGTTGCCCACGCCCCGGATTGCCTGTCAGGTGCGCAACGACGGCCGGAGCGGCATGAGCTACACCGGCTATCCGGGCCTGACGGGCGAGCGCGAAGGCATCCCGATTCCCGTGCGCGACATCGAGGGCGACCTGTTCTTCACCCTCGACGCCGAGCGCGAGCGACTCTGGTCGCTCTCCATGGTCGACATGCAGGCACGCCACGCCACGGGACGAGCCCGCGGTGACGGGCTCTTCACCCTGGCGCCCAGGGCGGAGGGCCCGCCCTTCCTGGACTACGACCTGACCCTCGACGTCCCTTCCATGGACATGGGCGAGGAACTGCGCACAGGTCTCGCCGGCATGCCGGCCACGCGGGAGATCTGGGACACCTACCAGCCCGAGGGGGGTTCGGTGAGCTCGACCTGGCGCCTGCACCGCTCCCGTGAGACGGGAGGTCTGACGGCCCAGGGCGAAGTGAGCCTTCGGGACACGCGGCTACGCTGGAAGGAGCTCCCCGTGCCGTACGAGAAGGCCGCGGGGAAACTCGCCTTCCGGTGGGCGGAAACCCCCCTGAGCTTCGAGGGCATGCGAGCCTTCGGACTGACCTACTCGTTCTGGAACTCGGCCGGAGTCGAGAGCCGCCCGGGCATCCACGCCCGCATCGAGGGCATGGCTCGCCAGGAACTCTACGAGGAGGGACCCGTAGGGGAAGAGGACTGGATCGAGTCCCTGGACGTCGACCTCGAGGGACTCCTCCTGAGGGGCACCGACTGGAACACCTTCGCCAAGCGCTTTCCCGAGGCCGGCGAACAGGTCGAGGAACTGGGCGCCAAGGGCGGCGCCCGGGTGCACATGGATGCGCTTGACCTGAAAGCGATTCCCGGAGTCAACCGATTCGTACGAACCCCAGGGGCGATAGACGCGCCGGTGCGTCAACCGCTCCTCCCTGCCTTTGCTGGTCAGCCAATCGA
>JAUIEE010000371.1 GCA_030428965.1 bacterium
CTTCGCCTGCGCCGGCGGTCATCCCGCCGATCTCGAGCTCGTGGCCGGGACGCCGACCCTGGGGGGCTCGCTCGAGTTCACCCTCGAGCTCCACGAGCAAGAGGACGCGGCTGGAGCCCAGCCCTACCTCGCGATCTCACGGGCGCGTCAGCCCGAGCTTTGCGGGCGTCCCGTGCGCGGAGGAAGCCTGCTGGTGAGCCTCCAGGCCGCCGATCGTCTCCTGCCCCCGCTGGGGGGAAGGCCCGCCGGCCCTGCGGGGCCGGCCAAGGTGCGGCTGAGCTTGCCCGAGGACCCGGCGCTGCTCGGGGAAACGCTCTACGTGCAGGGCGTGCTCGTCGATGCGGAGGATCCCGGGCGCCGCTTCCTGACCGATGGCGTGGCCTTCACCGTCGGAACCCTTCCCGCCGGTCCCCGACGCTAGCCGAGCCGGGCATGGAAAGCGGCGTCGGATCCATGACCACGGAACTGGAGGCGGCCCTGGCCGAGGCCAGGGAGGTCGTCTTCGTGTGCTCGGGAAACATGGTGCGCTCGGCTTTCGCGGAGCTCTACGCACGCCACAGGAACCTGGCGCTCCCTTCCCGATCCGTGGGGACGCGCTTTCGGAACGACCGCATCTACCCCGAGACGGCTCGAGCCCTTCTGGAGCGAGGCGTGCCGGACGCCTGGGTGCGGGACTTTCGACCCACCCACGTGAACGACGACCCCCGGGAGATCGGACCGCACTCGATCGTCTTCGGGATGCGAACTCACCACTTGAGGCCCTTCCTGGGCCGTGCCGAGGTCACCGGACGTCCGTTTCTCCTGTCGGCCATCCTGGGAGAATCGCGCGAGATCGCCGACCCGGTGCTCGAGGGAGCCGATTTTGCCGAGACCTTCGAGGAGATCGCCCGCTGCGTCGATAGGTTGGTGGACGAGACCGCCCCACGGAGCGGCAAGACGTGAACGACTCCCCCAGCTTCGAAGACCTGGCGCGCATGGAACCCCGCCTCCAGGGCCTGGCGGCGGAAGCCGGGGCCATCCGGGACGATGGCAGCGGTTCCTTCTTCTGCTCCAACTTCGTGTGGCTTCCCCTGACCTCGCGCCTGCAGGAGCTCGTCGGGCCCCACCGCAAGTCGCCGGAAGCGGCAGGCGAGGAGGTGCTGCGTACCTCCCAGGCCTACGAGGCTGCCTACCGCTACCTCTCGCGGCTACTGCCGCCGTGTCGCGACTGCGGATGCCGGCGCTTCCAGCCGGTGCGGGACCGTCAGCTGGCCGAGCGCTCCTAGACGGGCAACGGGTCCAGGGGGCGACGCGCTCGCAACCTAGCGCTTGCGCAGGATCAGGACGCAGTCCTGCTGATCATCGTCGAGCTCTCTTTCGGCGGAGAGATCGTAGGTGAAGTCGAAGGTGGTGACGTGCTCGAGCTCGGGCACCGAGGCGATCAGCGACTCGAGCTGGCGGGCGTCGTAGGTGCGAAACCACCAGTTGGTCTCGAGTCGGCGCGTTTCTCCGCCTTCCCGGACCACCAGGCGTGAGCGCACCTTCTCCCGTCGCTTCCTGCTCTCGGCAGGCCAGGTCTGAATGTTGCAGACCACGTGGGTTCCCTCGCGTTCGGCCACCCAGCGTTCGCGCGTGAAGCGATCGTAGTCGTAGTCGGTCGTGTGGAGGCCGAGCACGTAGAGACCGCCCGGGCGCAGGGACTGGGCGACGCACTCCAGGTGGGAGCGGGCGCTGTCTTCGTCCATCAGGTACTTGAACGTGCTGACGAGGCAGTGGGCCAGGTCGAAGCGCCGGCGGAAGGAGAACTCGACCAGGTCCGCTTCTTGCAGCTGGGCCGTCTCGCCCGCCTGGGCCAGTCGCTGACGCGCGTAGGCGAGCATCTCCGGGCTGAGGTCGAAGCCGGAGACGCTGTAGCCCCTGCGGGCCATCTCGAGCACCAGGCGACCACTGCCGCAGGCGGGCTCGAGCACGTTCTTGCCACCGCTTTGACCGAAAATGTCCAACATCGCCTCGAGGAAGGTCCCCTCGAGCTCGGTGTCCTCGTCGAAGATGATGTCGTAGTAGGCGGGGTCCTGATACCAGTCCGTTTGCACGTAGGAAGCGGTCATAGGGGCCTTTAATGCGAAAAAGCCGGAACGCAGGGTAGTCTTTCTCTCTCCAAACAGTGGGGACGCGACGCTGGGGCAGGAGCCCCAAGACGCGTTCCCGGCTTCTCCCCTCCCCCCAACGGGACAACTCCAACACCGTTTCCCAGCGATGCAGAATCCGCACAGACTCCTTCCCCTGGCCTGCCTGTGCCTCGGGGCCGGCCTGGCCCAGGCCCAGACGCGCTCCGGTCCCCAGGTCTACGGCAACGCGTCCTTCCAACCGCAGGTCTTCCCCATGGTGGCCGGCGAGACCCTGGGCGAGCGCGGGATCCGCTTCGAGCCGCAGCGAGAGTTGCAGCGCGAGCTACGCTCGAAGCGCGCCGTGCGCATGGCGGACGTCGCCGTGCCCAAGGCGGTCGGTGGCTTCGATCTGGTCGACCTGGAGCTGAAGCGACTGCGGGTCATCTCCAACGGGGCCCGCTACTTCGTCGATGGTGAAGAGGTCGGCGGAACGGCCGAGCTCGAATCGATGTACACGGCCTGGACCGGCAAGGTCTCGGGTGAGGACGACTCCAGCGTCTACCTGATCTTCACGACCACCGGATCGCGGGGCTGGATCCGTCGCTCCGACGGCAAGTCCCAGCTGATCTCGGTGCCGCGCGACGGCGACTGGCACAACACCTACAGCATCCTGATGCACGAGTCCGATCCGGACCTGCGTGCCACGGCGCCTTCCTTCGAGTGCGACGTGCTCGAGAAGCCGTCCCTCGATCGGGCCGGTGCCGGTCATCAGGCCGCGCCCCCCGTCGCCCCGGGTCCGCTGCGCGCGGTCACGTCCTACGAGGTGACGATCGCCCTGGAGACGGACTTCCAGTACTGGCAGCTGTTCGGGGACACCACCATGGCCACGAACTACGCCATCTCCCTGATGGGCGCGATCAGTGCCCAGTACTTCGAGCAGACGGACACGTTCATCACCCTGCCGTACCTGGGGATCTACAGCAACGCGGCCGACCCCTGGACGGCTCCGGAAACCGGTGACGTGCTCGACATCCTGTTCGAGTTCCGGGATGAGTGGTCTCCGGTCAACGGCAACGGTTCGCGACCCGTCGTGGCCAGCCTCTACAACTTCCTCTCGGGAACGAACGGGGGCGGGGGCGTCGCCTGGCGCGACACGCTGTGCAACGAGGAGTTCGGTTTCGCCGCCAGCGCCAACCTGGCGGGCTTGACGAACTTTCCCGTGCCCACCCAGGACTCCTTGAACTGGGACTTCGTCGTCACGGCCCACGAGGCGGGGCACAACTTCTACGCCCCGCACACCCACGACTACTGCCCCACGCCCCTGGACCAGTGCTCTCCGTCCGGCTTCTTCGGAGCCTGCCAGACGCAACAGGTCTGCCAGGTGGGAACCATCATGGGCTACTGCCACCTGTGCCCGGGCGGGATCGCCAACGTCATGACCGAGTTCCATCCGACCGTGGCCAACGACCTGCGCACGGGCGTGCTCAACGCCGTCGCCAACGGCTGCGTGAACAGCTTCGACCCGGCCAGCTCGGTCGTGCGCAACGGCAACGGCTCGAACCCGGCCGGCTTCGTCGAGCTGACGCCGCCCGTGCTCGGCACGAACTGGGAAACGACGGTGGACCTGGCCGGAGCCAATTCCTCCCGGATCGGCATCGGCTACTCCGGAACGGCCGGCTTCACGATCGGCATTGGCCAGGTGCTCGTCTTCCCGCCCGTCCTGCGTCCCCTGGACCAGGGCCTGGGCTTCCACTCGATTCCGATCGCCAACGACCCTGCCCTTCTCGGGGTCACCTTCTGGACCCAGGCCGCCACGGTGCAGCCCGGTTCGATCCAGCTGCAGAACGCGATCGACATCACCCTCGGCTACTGATCCGTTTCCTGATCGAAGAGCGGGCGTTCTTCCCCAGGGAAGAGCGCCCGTTCTTTCTTGGCCAGGCTTCAGGCAGCCCGACGCCGGCGTCCGAAAGCGCCGTGGAACGGGTGGACGTCTTTGCGGATGGGACGTCCCTCCCGTCGATAGGGGTTCTGGTCTTTCTGGCGCGCCTGGGTGAGGGAACGCCCCGAAGTCCAGGGCCCGTAGGTGAGCTGGCGTCGGGACCAGTTGGCGTCCTCCCAGGAGGAGGTCGCCTGCTCGAGCTTGTCGAGGTGCCCCTGGAGGTATTCGGGGGGATCGGTGCGCACTCCGCCGCGCTGGTCGGGGTCTCGCGCGGGGTCGGACACCTTCCACGCCTCCTGCGCGATCGCGCGCACGAAGGGCCACCAGAGCGGGGCGACGGCCACGACGGCCAGCATCTTCAACAGCTCGAGCACTCTCTGAGCCTTCGTCCGCCGGGGATGCGGATCTTGAGCGGGCTGGCGATGAGGCTCGCGGCCCTGGTTTCAGCGTCGGGGACGTCTGCCCCTGGCGGGGGACGGAGCCTTGCGCCTTGCGGCTGGCTGGGAGAAGGCGCCTCCGCCGCCACGGGAGCGGTGGGAGGCGAGGGGGACGCTGATCCAGGGATCCTCGGAAGGCGGCCGTTTGGGGACGGCGGTTCGCTCCCTGCGGCCGAAGACCCCTCCCTCCGGGGCAAGGGCGGCGTTCAACTCTTCCCAGATGAGCTTCATGGCCGGCCAGATGATGGGCATGACGGCCAAGAGCACCAGGGCCTTGATGAGGAAGGCCGGGTCGAAGAGGCTCGTCACGAGCACTTCCCAGATCTGTTCTCCCAGGGAAGGTTCCTGCATGAACTCCAGGCTAGCCGACGGGCGCAGGTTTGGGCAGGGCCGTTCTTTTGCCGGGGCCGGGATGGGGCACTTCCCGATCGGCTCGGGCAAAATATTCCCATGGGGATCGGGATTGCGAAGGCGGTGCTCGGCGTTTCCCTCGTCGTGCTCGGGGGAGGCGGCTCCCAGCCTCCTCAGGAGGTGCGTGGCATCACGATCTCCTGCCAGACCTGGGGCTGGGAGTGGGGCACGGAAGGCTTCGGACAGGAGCTGGACGAGCTAGGTGAGCTCGGTGCGAACTGGGTTGCCATCCATCCCTACGCCTGGATCCGGAAGAACGGACACGTGAAGTGGGATCCGATCGATCCCGACGATCCTCCCGACTGGATCGCCCGTCCGATCCGGGAGGCCAGGGCGCGG
>JAUIEE010000372.1 GCA_030428965.1 bacterium
GAACGCCGCGCGCGTCGAGCTCGATCGCGTGCCCGGGGGACCCGCTCGACCAGCGCGCCAGGAGGGCCGCGGATTCCCCCTCGACCCCGTGGCGGGACAACACCTCGGCACACTCCCGGGCGGAAAGGGAAGGCATGCCCAGGCGCACGCAGCGCGAGCGGATCGTGGTCAGGAGCAGCTCAGGCCGATGGGTCTCGAGCACCAGCAAGGTCCCGGGCCGGGGCTCCTCCAGGGTCTTGAGCAGCGCGTTCTGGGCAGCGGGATTCATGCGGTGGCTCTCCCGCACGAGGACCACCCGTCCGCGTCCCTCGAAGGCCCGCAGACCGAGGAAGGACTCCACGCATTCCTCGTTGGCTTCTCCGCTGTCCGAACGAAGCGCGATGCGCGTCACGCGGATGCGCTCCTCCTCTTCCTCGATCGGGTCGATCAGGAACAGATCGGGGTGGTTGCCCCGGACCCCTCCCGAGAGCACCCGCTTGCACGGACCGCAGCTGCCGCAGGGCTCGCCCGGCCCCGTCTCGCACAGCATCCCCATGCTGAACCACTTGGCCGCGAGGAACTTCCCGATCCCCCGCGGTCCCTCCAGGATGAGCGCGTGGGGCAAGCGCGAGCTGCGCGCCGCTTTCCACAGGCGCTCGATGATCTCTCCGTGGGCCAGGGGCTTCTCAACGAACATCGCTCACCTCCGCCCAGATGCGCGCTTCCACCTCGTCCCGATCCCCGTGGGCATCGATCTCGCGCACCGTCGCCGGATAGCGCTCGGCGTACTCGCGAAAACCGGCCGCCACCTGAGCCTGAAAGGCAACGTCCCGGTTCTCGAAACGATCTCCATCTGCCCCCGTGCGCGAGGCGGCCAGCACCTGATCCAGGGTCAAGACCAAGATCCGGTCGGGCGCCGGCTGCGACGACCAGCCCTCCAGGAGCCCGAGCACCTCTTCGCGGTCGAGCTCCCCCGCCACGGCCTGGTAGGCGTAGGTCGAGGGGTTGAAGCGCTCGCACACGACGTCCCGTCCCTCGTCCAGGGCCGGGCGGACGACCTCGTCCAGCATCTGGCGCCGAGCCGCCGCGAACAGGAGCACCTGGGCCGGAGGCCCGATGGCCGGATCCTCGGGCGAGAGCAGGAGAGAACGCAGGCGCTCCCCCAACCCCGTGCTCCCCGGCTCCCGCAGGTGCACCGCAGGCGCACCGGGCCGGCTCAATCGCCGGGCCAGACGAGCCGCCTGGGTGCTCTTCCCGCACCCATCCACACCGTCCAGGACGAAGAAGCGTCCCCGACCGTTCCTCGGCTCGGCCGATCCCATGGGGGGATCGTAGCCGGCGAATCCCGGGTTGTCCCGCGGGCGCGCCCCTCAGCGCTCGAGCCGTTCCAGGGCCCGGAGGCCAGGTTCGCACTCGGGATCGATCTCGAGGGCCTCCTGCGCGCTCTTGCGCGCTTCGTCGAGTCGCCCCAGATCGAACAGACTGAGGGCTTTCCAGCCATGCAACGCCCCGGCGAGCGAGGCCCAGTCCACCGTTTCCGGCCGTCCGGCTTCCGGCTCGTTCTCCGGGGCACCTTCCCGATCGCCGTCCCGCCCCAGGAGCAGCTCGAGCTCTTCGGGGTCGAGGGCCTGGATGCCGTCCTGGGAATCGGGATCCAGGTTGGCCGGAACCTGCAGGGCCACGTGGAACTCCCGCAGCGCCTCCTCGTGACGGCCGAGGTGGCGCAGGGCCAGACCCCAGCGGTAGTGCAGGAAGCGCCGGAACGGGTCCACCTCGTTGGCTTCCGCCCACAGCACGACGCTCTCCTCGTGGCGTCCCTGGTCGTCCAACCATCCGGCCACGAGCATGCGGTTCTCGAAGTCGCCTCCGTTGTAGCGCAGCCAGCGCATGCGCGCTTCCATGGCCTTCGAGGGTTGGTCGCGGCGCTCGTAGAGCTCCGCCAGCTTCAACTCGGCGCTGAAGACCTCCTCGGGAAAGCCGGGGAAGTTCGCTTCGGCCGCGAGGAAGTGTTCCTGCGCCAGGTCCAGCTTGCCATCCTGCATCAGAATCTGGCCCAGGGCCATGCGGGCCCGGTAGCCGCTACCGCCCTGCTCGAAGCCGGTACGGAAGGCCTCCCTGGCCGCGTCCCGATCCCCCCTGGCCAGGAGCATCTCGGCCCGCAGGAAGAAGCCCCGGGGCGGCAGCTCCCCCACCGTCTCGGCCAGCCGCAGGGCCTCTTCGGCGTCGACGCGCTGTCCCTGGTAGTGGAAACCCCAGGCCACCGTGCACCACTCGTCGGCCCACGCCCGCTGCTCCTGGACGTCCTGGGGCGGGCGGCGAGACAGGGAGAAGCGCAGCTGGAAGGTGTGGTGGCGATTCCACTGGGGCTCGATCTCGAGCCCCTCGAGGAAATCGTCCACGTACTCCGCGAAGCTCGCGTCGATCTCTTCGGGGGTCCGATCGAAGACGCTCTCGAAGGCCTGGTCGAGGTCGAGACCCCGGTCAAAGGCTTCGAGCAGACGCACCATCGGCTGGAAGCCGTGGTCGCGCACGAGCATCTGGCACAAGAGGCCGCTCTGGTAGTAGGCGAACAGGACGCGCCCCCCTCGGAACGCGTTGTTGAGGCGGCGCAGCGGAATGATGCGCCCGTTGGCGCGTGCATCCAGCAGGTCGCGGCGCATGTTGCGCCACCAGGCCGAGCTTCGGCGACCTTCTTCCCAGGTCGCCAGTCCCTCGGTCACCCAGCGCGGACAGCGGTTGTGGCTGAGTCCCAGGTGAATGACGTGGGTGAACTCGTGGTACGACGTGCGCGCCCAGGAGAAGTTTCCACGCATCTGGGACACGGGCGAGACCGCCGTCACCACCGGGCCGAAGCAGACCCCGAGGGCCGGGAAGCCTTCGTAGCCCGTGGAGCGCACGGAGAAGTCGCTCCAATCCCGGAAGACCTCGATGTGCACCGGATCGGGCGTGAACCCGTAGCGTTCCGCCAGCTCCTCGCGTGCATCGCGATAGAACGGCTCGAGGTAGGTCTGCAGGATGAAGGCCGCGTCCGGGAGCCAGGCAAAGGAGAGCTCACCGCTTTCGTGCACCTGGTAGTGCTCATGGAGCTTGCGCAGCACCTTCAACGTGTTGTCCCTCCAGGCATCCTTGCGCCCGGCGGACAGTTCGACGGCCTTCTCGAGGGCGGCCAGAGCCTCGTCCTCGTCCCCCACGTTCGCCAGGGCGTGGCCGAGCTCGGTCCACGAACGCCAGTCCCCCGGATCCCGCTCCACGGAATCGGACAGGAAGGGGCGTGCCTCGGCGAAACGGTAGAGGGCGATCAGGTGTCTGCCCACGACCCGCTCGGGCCCGGCGTCCTGGGGGTCCTCTTCCACGAGCTCGGCCAGGATCCCGCGCGCCTCGTCCTGGCGATGCTCGATCCAGGCCAGAGCCGCCTTCTCCGCTCGAACGTCGCGCCGTCCGGGGGCCAGCTCCTCCAGCCGCGCGAGGGATCGGCGGGCCAGGGGCAGATCTCCATCGTCGAGGGCCGACGAGGTGCGCGCCACCAAGCCTCGGATCGAATCCGCCCGCGCGCTGAAGATCTCGTCCAGGATCTCGTCGGGGGTCTTGCGGTTGCGCATCCAGTTGAAGCGGTAGAGCTCGAACAATCCCAGCTGGGCTGCCTCGTGCTGGGGATGGAGGCCCAGGGCTTCGCGGAACTGCTCGGCGGGCGAGTGCGCCAGCGAAACCGGATCGTCGACCTCGCCGTAGGCCTCGAAGTAGAGCGAGCCGAGCTCGGCGAGCACGTCGGGCTCGGTCCCCTGGTCCTCGACAGCCGCCCGGTCCGCCGCCACGAGGGTCGCCGCCGCTTGACGCAGCCGTCCCAGGGCGCGCTGGCAACGGGCCTGGTCCAAGAGACCCCGCCAGTCCCCGGCAGCCTCGGCGCCAGCTCCGGCCCGGAAGTGCTCCATGGCCTCTTCGCGTCGACCGGCTTCGAGATGGGCCACGCCGGACACCCAGCCGTCCCGGGGATCCTGGGACGGGACCAGGGCACCCCCCGCCCGCTCGAGAATCTCCACGGCCTCGGAGGCACGTCCCAGCTCGGTCAAGAGAAGAGCACGCACCCGGGCCGCCTCGGCAAAACCGGCGCGGTCGACTTCGTCGTCCGTGCCACGACCTCCCTCCGCGTAGGCCAGCTCCACGTCCGCGAGGGCCCCCTCGTAGTCGCACAGCTCGAAGCGCGCCCGGGCACGCAGGGTGCGGCTACGCAGGTCCCCCGGATCCTCCTCCAGGACCTCGTCGAGGATGTCGGCCGCCTCCTGCAACTCCCCGCGCCGCAACATGAAGGCGATCTCATCCCGATCCTCCTGGGACAGGCGTTCCACGTCCTGGGCAAGGGCCAAGGAGGTCGTCAGGGCCCCGACCAGGGCCAGGCTTCGAAGCAGGGTTCGCATGGGAGGGCAGGTTCGTTTCGAGGGTCGCGTGCGGCACCTGATGTAGAACCGAGTTTGCATCGTTGCTACGGCATTGTCCTTCTTGTATGTCGAAGGGTCATGAAAGAGCGCTCGAGTCTTGGTCCTCTAACCCTTCTTTTGCTGTCGGCCTCCGTGGTGCTTCTCGGGGGCTGTCGAACCACGACCCGCGGGCCTCAGCCGAGGACGACATCGGACTCGACCCTGTCCTCCTCGGCTCCCGAGTGGCGCTACCAGCCCCATTCCTGGGACAAAATGCAGGCCATCGCGGGCTGGCTGGCCGGGTCGGGCCCTTCCGAGTGGCCCGAGCTCGTGCCCCAGGCCGAGCTCGAACTGGCCGAGGGGCGCCTGAGGTTCGCCGAGGAAGAGGCGTCCACGATCGCCCCCTCCTCCCTGGAAATCCGCCTCAACGGAGCCGCGGGGGGCTTCCGCCGGGTCCTGGCCGACACGGGCGTGAGCCCGATTCAAAAACGCAGGGCCCAGGCCGGGCTGCTGAAGATCCAGAACCTGCGCAAGGGGGGCACCGAGGTCGGAAAGCTCGACGTTCAGCCGCGCTCCGCGTGGGGCGCCAAGGCGCCGGCCCCGGGGCGACTCACGCCTCACCAGGGCGCCTACCGTCGGATCACGGTCCATCACTCGGCCAAGGAGGTCTCCGAGCACGGCACCACCAGGTCCCAGTTCCACGATGCCTGGCGACGTATCCAGCTCGTGCACATGCGCGACCGGCGCTTCGGAGACATCGGCTACCACTTCCTCATCAGCCCCGACGGCACCGTCTACGGCGGACGCAGCCTGCAGTAT
>JAUIEE010000373.1 GCA_030428965.1 bacterium
CCGCGTGCTTCTCGAGCAGACGCGAGACGACGTCCTCCTTCGCCGGGTTCTCCGACGCGAGGCGGAACTGCTGGCGCGCGCCGGAGTTCTGGTACTGCGGCTTCAGGTCGTCGGGGATCGGGACGCCTACGTGGACGGTGAGCGGCGAGAACGTGAGGAAGCGCGCCTGAGGCGAGAGGGCTGGTCCTTCCGGTCGCTCTCCTTCCAGGGAGGTCATCGCCTCGACCGCGATCTGTTGGCGCAGCTGGCCGCGCTCGGAAGTCGTCCGGCGGGCGGGGAGCCCTAGGGCAGGAACTTCTGCTTCTCCTTCAGCTTGCGAGGGAGGTAGTCCTCGATCACGTAGTTCAGGCCCCACTTGGCGAGGGCCTGCTGTTCGGCCCTGACGCCCATCTTGAGCAGCTGCTGGATGGCCGTGGTCCAGGGCTTGTGGGCCTTGAAGAAGGGATCGTTCTTGAGGGCGTCCTTGGCGCGTTTGATGTCCACCGCCTGGAGCGGGTGCGTCGCGTCCTGCAGCTTGAAGTCGACGATGTCCTGGGGCGTGACGCCCAGGAACTTGGCGTTGGGCACGCAGAAGAAGCGGTTGATGTGGGCTGCGTTCCCCGAGCCGACCTTGAGCGTGCGATAGATGTTGGCGATGCCGTAGGGATCGCAGTCGACGAAGCAGTAGACCGGGATCTTCTGGGAGTCCGAGAGCACCCGGATGAAGCGCCGTGTCGCCCTGGAGGGGACGCCCGCCATCTCGACCAGGATGCACTGGGCCGTCTTCCAGAACTTGTGGTTGTTGAGGCGCTGGAACATGCCGCCGGTCTCGATGGCCAGGATGAACTTGGCCTTCGTCTCGAACTTGAGGTGCTCGACGGCGTGGGGGATGGAGTAGGACCCCGAGCCGAAGTTCGTGCAGTCGATCCGGATCTCCCCTCCGGTCTCGCTGTCGCGATCGATCACGACCAGGTTGCCAGCCACCGAGCCCCCGTGCTCCTCGGGGTAGTAGCGCAGCTGCTCCCGGGCCAGCCCATCGAGGCTGGCGAGGGCCTCGATGTCGTCCATGACGGCATCGGATTCGCTCTGCTCGTTGAACTTGCACTCGCCCCAGTTCTTGCTGACGTAGTAGGCCTCCCGCTTGGTGGCGAAGTCGTTGTTCTCGACCATGTCCTTCGAGATGGACATGAGGCGCAGGGTCTGTGCGAAGTTCTTGACCGTGTTGACGGACAAGGCCCGGGCCTTGCGGCCGCGACCCAGCTCGAAGTAGCCGGTCTTCTTCTCGTAGCGCACGTTGCTGAGGCTGCGAATCGGGAACTTGAGCTCGGGCAGTCGGCGCCCATCGATCGAGCGCCGGACGGTCTCGGCCGTTCGCTCGACCAGCTTGAGCGTCTTCTTGTCCAGATCGCTCATGGTCCTACGGGCACGGGCGGTGGTCTTCTTGGCGCGCTTCTTGGCCATGGCTAGAACTTGCGGCTCTTGTGCAAGACGTCCTCAAGGGTCTCGACGGTGGCGTCCCGGTCCTTCTCGGTCAGGTCCAGGATCTCCTGCAGGGCGATGCCGATGTGGGGGATGTACTTCTCGATGTAGGAGCGTTTCTCGAACTCACGCTTGATGCGCTTGCCCTTGCGGATGTACGTGCCCAGCTTGCGACCACACTCCTGCAGGCCGAGCTTGATCTCCTTCAGGATCTCGGGGTAGGAGGCGATCGCCTCCTTGGACTCCGAGGTGAACGGGACCCAGACGCTGGCGATGTGAACGACCACCGCCATCGGGCCGATGGGGAGTCCTCCCCTGGGCTGCTGCAGGCCGTAGCCGCGCCAGTTGGTCTGGATGACCGCCTTGGTGACGGCGCAGGCCGACTGCTGGTAGAGCAGAGGGACACGGTTCGCCAGGCGCAGGACCCGGATGGGTTCGTCGGCCGCTCCGACCAGGTCTTCCACCGCGGCCTTGGCCTTGCCCTTCTTGCGGATGCGCCCTTCGTCGGTGACTTCCAGCCCGACACCTCCCGGCTTGCCGTAGGCGATGCCCACCTCGATCTGAAACGGGTTGCCGCGGTAGACGGCGGCCGGTCGCATGGAGGCCACGTAGAAGTCCGCCTCGAGCTCCTTCTCCAGGCCGGACAGGAGCAGCTTCTCCCCGATCGGGGCAATGCAGTCGGTGGACGGCGAGGAGATCTTCGCCTTCTGGATGGCGGCGTGCAGGGCCGAGGCCTCCTCCCGGGCGATGCGCGTCGGGTAGGACTTCTCGCTGAGACCCTTGCCCGCGTCCTTGATGATGCGCTTGGCCACGGTGGGGCCGACCCGGGAGAACTCCTCCTTGAGGAAGCCGGACAGGGAGCGGCTCTTGGTCTCCTTGAGCATGGCGATCAAGCGCCCGAGCTCGACCCCATGGGGGTGAGGCTTGATCTCGATCGTCTCGGGCGGAAGTTCCTCGCTGCTGCGCGGGTAGCTGACGGCCTCTCCTGCCGGATCGGTGTAGTGCAGCGTCAGGTGCGGGTTGGCGATGGCCGTCTGCTTGAGGTACATGTCGACCGAGCGCTGGCCCTTCTGGTAGCGGGCCTCCATCTCGATCTCGACCCGCGTGCCGTGGGCCTTGTCCCACTCGATCACTTCCGTGTGGTGGATCTCCGGCTTGTTGCGTGCGGTATCGATGGTCAGGTGAAACTCGACGGGGTCCTTGCGCTTGCCCGTTCGCGACAGGATGCGCACGGGCTTGCCCGTGGTGAGCTGGCCGTACATGCCCGCCGCCGAGATGCCGATGCCCTGCTGGCCGCGGCTCTGGGACAGCTTGTGGAACTTGGAGCCGTACAGCAGCTTCCCGAAGATCTTGCCGATCTGGGTATCGACCACGCCCGGACCGTTGTCCTCGACCGCCATCCGGAAGCGGTTCTCGCCGGTCTGGGAGATCTCCACCGAGATCTCGGGCAGGATCCCGGCTTCCTCGCAGGCGTCCAGGGAATTGTCCACGGCTTCCTTGACCGCCGTGAGTAGAGCCTTGAGGGGAGAATCGAAGCCCAGGAGGTGGCGGTTCTTCGTGAAGAACTCGGAGACCGAAATCTCCCGCTGTCTCTCCGCCATGGACGAGGCCGTGGCCCGTCGGGAGCTCGGAGCTTTCTTGGTCGAGGCGGCGGGGGTCTTCTTCGATTTGCGCTTCTTGGCCACGGCCGACTCCGGCTGATCCAGGTCGAAGAGGGTCGGCGTGGCCGACTGGGAACTCATGGGCGACGAGGGGGACGGACTGAGGGCAAGTCTTCCCCCGGACGTCCCGGGGGAACGGACCTACACAGTCTTGGGAGTCGCCGCGCCGGATGCAACGGGCCGACGCGGTTCTCCGACCCGTCGCGGTTCCCCCGATGGGGGACCGCGCCCCTACCGGCGGAGGTGGGCGTGGTTTTCCCGGGTGTCTCCGTTCCCGGTTTCGTCCGCCGCCTTGTCGCTCTGGTTGAAGTCGATGCGCTTCGGCTTCGACATGGTCCGTACGGCCATGTGACCGACGGCCCGGTCGATCGTGATGAAGCCCATGTAGACCTCCACGTTCGGATCGAGGTCGTCCGGAAAGGTGACCGAGGCCATGGCCTGGCCGTTCGGGTCCAGGACGCCCTTGAAGCCGGGATAGAACTGGTCCTCACCTATGGTCAGCCGGAACAGTCGGTCGGCCGGGTACATCTCGGACATGCGCGGATCGCAGCTCACGCAGGCCTCGAAGGCCCACTTGGGGTTGATCTGGTAGGCCAGGTAGCCCACGTAGCGGGCGCCCGGGTTGTGCGGATCGGTGTAGACGGCGTTCAGGGTCTGGCCGGCCGCGGGCAGGTTGAGGAATTCGACCGTGGCCGGAATGCTGCTCGCGTCCAGCGGGTTGGAGCCGGCGATGGACTCGTTGCGGTTGTCGAAGCCGTCGAAGTCCGAGTCGGACCTGGGGATCACGAAGTTGGCGACGTTGAAGGACGTCGAGTCCCCGAAGGCCACAGGGTTCGGGCCCACGTCCACCGTGTCGAGCACGATCCCGTCGCGGGAAATGCGGGTCATGGTGTTGTCGCCCGCGTTGACGACCCAGGCGGAGCCGCAACCGTCGATGGAGATGTTCATGGGCCGATCGCCCACCTGGGTCGTGCTCAGGAGGTTGCCGTCGGTGTCGTAGCGATAGACCTTGTCGAGCTGCGGTATCACGACCCAAACGTCGAGCTCACCGTCGACGGCGATGTCGCCCGCGTAGCCCTTGAACCCGATCCTGCGCTGGATTTCACCGTCGATGATGCTGATGCACTGGATGCTGCAGCTGCGCTGGTTCGAGACCCAGATGCAGCAACCCGCCGCGGCCAGCGAGACGGGGCCGCGCTCGACCTGGATGCGGTCCTTGAAGCCGCCGGTGGACGAGTAGCGTTCGACGTATCCCTCGCGCTCGTACAGGGCGATCCAGACGTCGCCCATCCAGTCGGTCGCGATGGAGCGCGCCCGACCCGAGAGCTCCACCCTCGCCAGGGTCTCACCTGTGCGTGGGTGCGTTTGCACCAGGGAGTCGGGGTGAGACTGAACCGACCAGATCATGCCGTCCGCGGCAACGGCCACTCCGTAGACGCCGCCCGCTCCCTTGGGAATGACGAGCAGAGGGTCACCGGTGGGGGAGAACTTGCGCAGTCCGCGGTCGGCGCCGCGCATCCCGACCCAGATGTTTCCATCCAGGTCCAGGCAGAAGGCGTGGGGGCGCGAGCCCACTTCGAAGCTCGCCACAGGGGTCCCATCGAGATCCATGCGTTGGAGCACGCCCTCCGAGCGGCTGGCGACCCAGACTTCGTTCGGCAGGATTTCCTTCTGAGCGGCCGTTGTGGAAGCGGCAGCGACCAGGGTCAAGGTGGCGAGGAGGATTCGGTTCATGGCCTGGGTGATGAAAGGTGGGCCTTGGGCTGGCTGGTCACCCAAAAGAGTTGGAAAGCCGTGGTGCAGGTCAGAAAAGTTGAGCGAGCTAAGGCGGGACGAATTGCGTTATCCTAGCACTTCCTTCCCGTCTGCCTGGGATTCTAGGCGGAAAGAGCACATAAAGAGCCTTTATGTGGACGCTTTCTGGGGGATCCGGGCTCCCCGAAAGTCGGAAAAAAAGGACTTACGAGCGGGGCGCCGAACCGGAGAACCCCCATTCGGGCAGCTGGAGCGGCCGCAGGGGAAGATCCGCCTGGCCCAACCCGAGCCGGGAGGCCTCGTCCCGGAAGCGCGTGAGGGCGGCTC
>JAUIEE010000374.1 GCA_030428965.1 bacterium
CGCCGCCCAGGAGCGAGCGCCGGTAGTCGACGTCCGCCAGCTCGCTGCCCTCGAGGTGGAAGCCCGCTTCCACCGGCACGCTCCGGGCGCGGATGGCCTGGACCATGGGATCTTCGTCCCCCAGGGCGGCCACCATGTCGTCCAGGGCCGAGCTCAGGATGGCTTCTTCCAGGTCCGGGTAGATGGGAGCCTCGGAGAACAGGGACAGCTTGAGGGACTCCATGTTCGAGTCGCGGTAGCGCGCAAGCCGCTCCTCGTTCGGCTTCTCCATCTCGGCCGTCAGGCGCACGATGTCCCGTGCCAGGGCGAACAGCTGGGAGCCGCGCACGTTGCTGTGCACCATCCGCGCAGCCAGCTCCCGGGCCGTCACCTGGGCCGCCGCGATCTCGTCCCAGGCGGCCGCGAGGGCCTCGTCGTCCCCGATCAGGCCCCGCAGCTCCTTCTCCTCGCTCGCCTTGCGCTCCATCGTCGGGCCGCTGACCAGGCTGTCGTGGTAGCCGCCGATGGCCTTGATCGAGTTCTCGAGACCGAAGATCAGCTTCTTCGCGCGGCGCGCCTGTTCCTCCCCCTGCTCGGCGTAGCGCGTCAGGGTGGCGTGGCGGCTCCGGAAGGAATCCAGGTACAGGGGATACAGCGAGTCGCGCAGGAACTCGAGCTGGGCCATGGTCAAGAGGCGCCCCGTGGATCCGGGGTTGCCCGAAACGAAGACCAGGTCTCCCTCCTTGGCTCCTTCGTTGTTCCAGCGCAGGTAGTGGGGCGTCTGGGCCGGCCGACCTTCCTCGTAGACCCGGAAGATGGCCATGTCGAGGCAGTAGCGCGGGAAGGTGAAGTTGTCCGGGTCGCCGCCGAAGAACGCGGCCTGCTGCTCGGGGGCGAACACCAGCCGGACGTCCGTGTACTTCCTGTAGCGGTAGAGCATGTACTGGCCGCCGCGGTACAGCTCGATCACGTTGCAGCGCAACCCGCTGGCCTCGGACTGGGCCTTCTCGATCGTGGCGATGACGGCGTCCTTCTTCTCCACCGCTTCCGCCTCCGACTGGGCGGCGGCGATGGCCTGGGAGACCTGGGCCGTCACGTCCTCGGTCGAGATCAGCACGTTCAGTTCGAGGTCCGTGCAGCTGAGCTCTTCCTCGAGCTTGCTCGCGTAGAAGCCGTCACCGATCAGGTCGCGCTCTTCGCTCGAGAGCTTCTGAATGGCGGTGAAGCCCACGTGATGGTTGGTGAGCACGAGCCCGTCGGGAGAGATGAAGCTGCCCGAGCCGCCGTCGTTGAGGCGGACGGAGCTCAGGCGCAGGTGTTCCAGCCACTCGGGTGTGGGTTCGAACCCGTACGTTTCCTCGAGGGCCTGGAGCGGCGGGTTGTCGTAGGTCCACATGCCTTCGTCCGCATTCGGAGCGAAGGCGGCGGACGAAGCCAGGCCGGCGAGGAGGATGGGGGCGGTGAAAGGGCGCGTGTGGGAAATCTTCATCCGGATCGAGTGGGGACCGTGGGAACGTGCGGCGCTCGAGATCTCGAGCGTCGCGCATTCTAAGCCACAGTCCCACCGACCCGCAGGGGGGCGGCCCCGATTCCCTCAGCCGGCCATGCGCCGCAGGGCCATATTCTGCTCGAAGATGTCGACCAGCATCTCGCGCTTGGCCTCCCGGAGGGGGTCGGTGAGGTCCAGGCCCTGGACCTCGCGGAAGATCGAGGCGATGCCCTGGTCCGGCAGATTCGGCATCCGACGCACCTGGCGCAAGACCGAGGCGTGCTCCTTGAAGGTCAAGCGGAGCTTGGTGATCCGGCGCCGGAGCAGTTCGATCTTGTCGGCGAAGTCCTGGCCCGCGCTGAGCTGGCTCTCGCTGCGCAGCTTGCGTGCCGTGTCCATCGTGAGGGCCACGATCGTCTCGAGCACGGCTTCGTTGCCCCGGAACGAGGGCTCGAGGCCTTCGAAGTTGGCCCGCAGGGTGCGGGCCCAGGCTTCCAGGTCGGGCTGCGCGGCGACCGTCGGCTCGGCCGCCGGTGCGCTCGGCAGAGCAGTCGCGGTGCCTGCGCTGTGCGGCGCGAGAGGTGCCTCCCCGTCGGCCGGTTCGGGCACGAAGGCGTGGGTGTCGAAGAGCTCGTAGTACTCCTGTTCGGAGGCGGGGGCCGATCCTTCCGTACGAACCTGGGCGACCGGGAACTCGAGAATGGGCGTGTCCGAATCCCCCAGGGCCTCCCAGATGTCCCGGGCCATGGCCCTCAGGACCTGCTTGTGCAGTTCGGCTCCGAAGGCCTGGCGCTGGCTCTCGCTCCACTGGGGCGAGAGGCCGACGACGGAACGCTCGATGGCGTCGCGGATCAGGCTCGAGATGCTCGACGAAGAAGAGGCCTCAGGCCTGGGAAGCTTGGCGATAGGCGTCTTCCTGCGTCGCGCCGCTCCCCTCCTCTTGGTGGCGTGCGCGCTGGTCCCCGTGGAGGTCCAGATCGAATCTCCCCGCGACCACCCCGTCACAAAGCCTGCCCGCTCGCTCGCACTCGGAAATGTTTTCATTCGAAACGATCCTCTCCAGGTCCCCTGCCGAATTGGAGTCTCAAGAAAAGATACCCCCCCATTCACGGCGGGGCGGAGCGGCAGCGAAAGCTCGCAGCTCAGCGGGCGGCGCCCAGGCCGGGGAGCTCGAAGCCCAGCTCCTGGAGCTGGCGCTCGGCCTGGGGAGCCCAGCCGCGGTTGGCGATGGGGCTGGCGGGGCTCGGGTGCAGGACGGTGCCGACGTCGATTCGGGGGCCGAGCGCTTTCTTGGCCCGCGTCTCGGCGAACTTGCCGATGCCGATCACCATGTTCGGCTGCAGGTGGTCGACGATGCGGCGCAGGGCCTCGTCGCAGATCTCGTAGAGAGGGTCACGCTCGGGCGCGGGCAGCTTGTCGGGGGTGCGATTGCGCCCGCTCTCTTCCATGAAGACGAGGGGGCAGAAGTTCCACACGAAGAAGCGGTCGAAGAAGGCATCGGCGCTGCCGAAGCGCTCGCGGGCCCAGCCCCAGAGCCTCTGGCCGCTGACTTCGCGGCGCTCGCAGGCGAAGCCCAGGATGGGTCGCTTGGGGTGCTCGTCCTCCGGTTTGGAGACCGGCCCCTCGATCCCGATCCAGTCCCGTACGAGGGTCACCTCCCCGAAGGGCACGCCGGTCTGGGCCATGCCGAAGGGGCCCGGGTTCATCCCCAACAGGAGCGCTTCACAGCTCGGCCGAGCGAAGCGCTCCAGGTACTCCTCGTGCCGCTCTCGGGCGTAGGTCAGAGGGTTGTAGACGTGGGTGACCGGCAGGTCGAAGCGCAGCGCCCGCGTGCGCTTCTCGAGATCGCGACTGATGCGAACCGGCTGCATGGGAGGGCTAGACGTCCGTTGCGATCAGGAACAAGAGCAGGGACAGGCCGACCAGGAAGCCGACCACGACGACCAGGAGTATACGAAAGTCGGCCAGCTCGCGGCGGTCCACTCGAGGTCAGTCCAGGTAGAGCACGGCGAACAGCACCAGCCAGAGGCCTCCGAGGAAGTGCCAGTAGCGGGCGCACAGCCGAACGGAGTCCAGGTGATTCAGGAGACCGCGGCGCGTGACGGCGAAGAGCCAGGCCAGGTAGCCGAGGCCGCCCAGGACGTGCAGCGCGTGCAGGCCGGTCACGGCGTAGAAGATGGCGCCGAAGCCGTGGCTGGACGGCCGCAGTCCTTGATCGATCAGGTTGAGCCAGAGCAGGGTCTGCACCGTCAGGAAGGAGGAGCCCAGGAAGAAGGCCAGGCCGAGGGCGCGGCGTGAACCGTCTTCGTCCGCATTCGTTCCCCTGCGCAGGCAGCGTACGAGGGCGGCGCTGCAGCCGACGAGCAGGGCCGTGCTGATCCAGAGCAGATGCAGGGCCGGGGGACTGCCGGCGTTGCGCCAGGGGCTCGAGTCCTTGCGCAGGAGGAACCACAGCACGATGAAGATCAGGAAGAAGGTGGCGATCCCCGCGCAGGCCAGGTTCAAGGCGAAGGAAGCGGGGGACGAAGGCTCGCCGTCGGGCTGGGGGCTGTTCTCGTCGTCTCCACCGCCCCAGCCTCCTCCGCCGTCGTCTCCACCGCCGATGTCGGGGGGCAGGAAGTCCGGAGGGCTCGGGACTTCCTCCTTGTGCTGGCGACGCGTCGGCGCGTTGGGGGTCAGAACCCCGGTGCCGCCTCCGAACGACGTCCAATCCAGCTGGGAATCCACCCCTCTAGTGTAGCCGACGTCCCCCGGGCCCGGGGGACGCTGGACGGGTGTTCCAGACGCGGACGGTGTGATCGGACGAGGACGATGCGATCTTTTTTCCGTCCGGGCTGAAGGAGATCGAAGTCACCGCGTCCAGGTGCCCTTCCAGGGTCAAGAGGAGCTCCCCCGAGTCGGGGTGCCACACGCGCACGGTGCAGTCGGTCGATCCCGAGACCAGGCGCTCGTCGTCCGGGCTGAAGGCCAGGCTGCGGATCAGGTTGCCGTGGCCCTGGAAGGCCTTGCTCGCGCTCTCGTCTTCCTGCTCCCCTTCGACCTGCTCCGCAACTTCGACACGACGCCACTTGCCGGGCGCCTTGCGCTCCCACAGGACGATCTCGTATCCATCGTTGCTGGCCGCCAGCCGATCCCCGCTGTTGCTGAAGGCCAGGGCCCAGATGCTGCCCCCTTCGGCGTCGAGCAGGGTGGCCGCCAGCGAACCCTCGTCCGCCTCCCAGATCCGAATGCGTCCATCCATGGATCCGGCGGCGAAGGCGTCTCCCCCGGGGTGGAAGGCGATCGGTCCGCCCCAGTCTTCTTCGAGCGGCAAGCGCAGGATCTCGCGCCGCTCTTCGAGGTCCCACAGGCGCAGTCCGTCGAAGGCCCGCGTCAACAGGCGCTTGCCCCGCGGGCCGAAGGCCAGGACCTGCACCTGGGCTCCGTGGCCTGCGAGCCGGAACAGCTCGCGCTCGTTCTCGAGGCTCAAGATCTGGACCTCCCGGCCTCGCGGAATCGCCGCCAGGCTTCCATCGGGAGAGCAGGCCAGGGTGAACACGCTTTCCTCACCCGCGAGTCCGACCCCGGGCCGGTCCTGGTTCAGGTCCCAGGTTCGCAGGGAGCCGTCGAGGGAGCTCGTGACGAGACGCTCCGACGTGCCCGGGAAATGCACGCAGCTGACCTGGGCCTCGTGCCCGCGGAGAACCGTGCAGGCGCGCAGGTCGGGGTTCCAGGAGCGCAGGCTG
>JAUIEE010000375.1 GCA_030428965.1 bacterium
CCCGCCGACACCCTGACCTCGCTGCTCGAGAAGGAGAACCGGGACAAGCTCAGCGCCATCCTGACGCTGCACGTCGTCCCGGGGCGGGTCTATGCTTCCGACGCGATCGAGGCCGGACAGGCCAAGTCGGCCCAGGGCCAGGTGCTCCACTTCACCAGGAAGGACGGCAAGGTCTTCGTGAACGGTGCCCAGGTCGTCTCGGCCGACCTCGACACGACCAACGGCGTCATCCACGTCATCGATACCGTGCTGCTCGTGCAATGACCTCCTGCGTCGCTCCGGCACTTCCTCCGGGAGTTGCCGGAGCGTAGGATCCAGCTCCCATGAGCGCTCGATCCGCTCGAGATCTGATCTTGCCCCGGGTCGCCTCGGGCGACCCGAGGGCGGTCGACGACTGCATCGACCGCTTCGGTGCCCTGGTGTGGTCCATGACCCTTCGCATGGAGAAGGATCGGGACATCGCCGAGGACATGGTCCAGGAGATCTTCCTCGCCATCTGGAAGAGCGCGGATCGATACGACCCCGAGCGTGCCTCCGAGTCGACCTTCATCGCCACCATCGCCCGGCGCAAGCTGATCGACTCCCGCCGCAAGGCCGACCGCAAGCCACGCACCGAGAGCATCGACCAGGTCGAGATCGGAGCCTCGGACGAGTCCCTCCAGCGCGTTGACATCAGCGACGAAGCGAGCCGCGCGGCCCGGGCGCTGCAGCAGCTCAAACCCGAACAGCGGCGGGTCCTGCTCCTTTCGATCCAGGACGGTCTCAGCCACAGTCAGATCGCCGAGGTCACCCAGCTGCCCCTGGGCACGGTGAAGAGCCACGTCCGCCGAGGACTCGAGCGCGTGGCCCGCATGCTCGAGGTGCCCAGCGCCGGTCGAACCGAGGAGGTCTCGTCTTGAGCCGCGAGCGCGCCGTGGACCTCCTGCTCGATCGAGCCGTGACCTCCCTGGAGCCGGCCGAGCAGGCGGAGCTCTCCCAGCTCCTCGACGAGCACACCGACCTCGACCCCGAGGACTTCGAGCTCGCTGCCGCCGCCTGCAGCCTGGCCTTCCTGGCCCCCGACCTCGAGCCCCTGCCGGCCGGCCTGCGCGCGAGGCTCAAGAGCTCGGTCGAGCTCATGCCCGAGCTGCCCGGGCCCCGTGAGGTCGTGCCCCGTGTCCCGGAGCCGAAGGGGGGACTGTTCCGCTGGGCGGGCTGGGCCGTGGCCGCTGCCTTGCTGATCTTCCTGTGGCCGACGCGCACGGGAGGCGGCAGCCCCTCGGAGAGCTTCGAGTCCATGCTGGCGCGCCTCGACCGCGGCAGCAGCGAGATCCTGCGCCTGCCCTGGGCCTCGACCGAGGACGAGCTGGGCCAGAGCGAGAAGGGTGAGGTGCTGTGGGACAAGGTCAAGGGCCAGGGATACATGCGCTTCGAGGGGCTGGAGCCCAACGACCCGGTCGTGGCCCAGTACCAGCTGTGGATCTTCGACAAGGACCGTCCCCAGGAGCATCCCGTCGACGGCGGCGTCTTCGACGTCGCAGAGGGGGGAGCCCTGGTCCCGATCGACTCCAAGCTGGCCGTCCACGAGGCCACCCTCTTCGCCGTGACCCTGGAACGTCCGGGCGGGGTCGTGGTCTCGAGCCGCGAACGCCTCGTCCTCGTGGCTCCGGTACCCGCAGGCGGCTAGGGGCCGACTCGGCGGGGCGGGCTTGGGCTCGGCCGTCGGTGTGCGCTACCCTTACGGGCCAACCACCCTTGCTGAGGTAGTCTCGAAATGAAGCGCATCGCTCTGTTGTTCGCCCTGTTTGCCGTCGTCCCTTCCTTTGCCAGCCCCAAGGCCCTGCGCCACTGCCAGATCCCCTGTGGAATCTATGGCGACCAGGCGCGGGTGGCCATGATCCTCGAGGATGCCGCCACGATCGAGAAAGGCATGAAGATGATCGGCGAGCTCGAGGCCGAGGGGAAGGACTCGAATCAACTCGTGCGCTGGGTCATGAACAAGGACCAGCACGCGGCCGCCATCCAGGAGACGGTGGCCTCCTACTGGCTGGCCCAGCGCATCAAGGCTCCCCAGGAGACCGACGGCGAGGCCGCACGCCTCAAGTACTGGAAGCAGCTCGAGCAGATGCACGGCCTGACCGTGGCCGCGATGAAGTGCAAGCAGACGACCGACGCGGTCCACGTCGCTTCGATTCGCAAGGGGATCATGGCGTTCAGCGAGTCCTACTTCAGCGAAGAGGACATGAAGCACCTGCGCGATCACCACGAGAAAGGTCACTGATCGCCACGCGGCCCACGACCCCCGAGGTGGTTCTCTTCGACGTGATGGGGACCCTGGTGTACGACCCGTTCTTCCGGGAGGTGCCGGCTTTCTTCGGCGTTTCCCTGGAGGAGCTGTTCGAGATCAAGCACCCGACCACCTGGATCGAGTACGAGCGGGGGGAGATCGACGAGCTCGAGATGCAGGCGCGCTACTTCCAGGACGGTCGCAGCTTCGACCTGGAAGCTCTGAAGCGCTGCATGCGCGAGCACTACCGTTGGTTGCCGGGGATGGCCGGCCTCGTCCGCGAGCTCGGCCAGGGCTCCTCGTCCCTGCACGCCCTGTCCAACTATCCCGAGTGGTTCGATCTGATCGATGAGAAGCTCGGGCTGAGCGACCAGCTGGACGGTGCGTTTCTCTCCTGGCGAATCGGCGTGCGCAAGCCTGACCCCGAGATCTACCGCTACGCCGCCGACAAGCTCGGGGTCGATCCCGGCCACTGCCTGTTCGTGGACGACGTCGAGGGCAACTGCGAGGGCGCCCGGGCGGTGGGGATGCAGGCCGTTCGCTTCGCCGGGGCCGCGCAGTTGCGCTCCCATCTCGTTGACCTGGGTCTTCTGGCATGAGCCCCTTCGCCACCCTCCTGGCGCGCAAGGACGCGCCGCTCTTGATCGGCGTCGTGCACCTGGCGCCCACGCCCGGAAGTCCCGGGTACGACGGGAACTGGCCGGCCGCTCTCGAGGCTGGCCGCGCCGACGCGCGGGCCTACCTGGAGGGCGGGGCGGACGCCCTGATCGTGGAGAACTTCGGGGATGTGCCCTTTGCCCGGGCCAGCGTCGAACCCGAGTGCATTGCGGCCATGGCCCTCGCTCTGGAGGCGGTCCGGGCCGAGGTCGGGGAGTTGCCCCTGGGGGTCAACGTTCTGCGCAACGACGCCCGGGCGGCGGTCGGGCTGTGCGCCACGACGACGGCCTCGTTCCTGCGGGTCAACGTGCACTGCGGGGCCATGGTCACCGACCAGGGGGTCATCGAAGGAGAGGCGCGCTCCACCCTGACGGCCCGCAGCCGGCTCTGTCCCGAGGCGACCCTCCTGGCCGACGTGCACGTGAAACATGCCAGCCCCCTCGGCAACGAGAGTCTGGTTCAGGCAGCCCGGGACACGCGGCTGCGCGGCCTCGCCGACGGGCTGATCCTCTCGGGGACGGAGACCGGGACGGCCGGGGATCCGCTGCACTTCGAGCGTGTTCGCGAGGGGCTCCCGGACACGCCGCTCTTCTTGGGCTCGGGTCTCGATGCGGACAACGCCGGGCGCTTCTTGCCCTGGATTCGTGGCGCCATCGTGGCCAGCTCCCTCAAGGAGGGAGGGCACAGGGACGCGCGCGTTTCCGCCGAGAAGGTGCGCCGCCTGCGCGGGGTCTTCGATTCCTGAACTCTGGCGGGGGCGCCTCGGGGCCGGTGACTCCCCGCGGCGTCCTTCGCCCGTTCCGTAGAAGTGGAGCGCGCCCGGTTCGCGCTTCGTCGTCAGCCCGAGTCCCCGAAGGGACGGGCGTTGCGCTCGTAGCGTCCTTCCTCGGGCAGGAAGGCGTGGAAGTAGAGTGACAGCCAGGGATGGACGATCTCGACGGGGGAGACGTCGCGCACCAGGTTCTCCTGCGCCACGTAGGTCGTGGTTTCGGAGTCATGGACCAGGACGTGGTACCACGGCTGATCCCGTCGCGGCTGGGTCTGGTTCGAGCGATACCAGGACTCGGGAGCCAGGCAGCTCGGGTCCTGGGCCAGGACGACTCCCCGGTAGCCGTAGCGCCGGTGGGTGATCAGGTCTCCCGGCCGGTAGCGCGCCTCGGGCTCGGGTCGCAGGATCACCGCGGGGCCTCCAGCCTGGGGAGAATCCAGCGCAGGGCGAGGGCACCCAGGAGCGCGCAGAGGCCGAAGGCCCCGGCCTGGGGGACGCTTCCGAGGAACACCGCGCCCAGACCGAAGAGCAAGCCGTAGACCAGAGCCAGTCCTGCCAGGGAGCCGAGAACGCTCAAGCCCGTGTCGCGCGGGGCGGCCTCGACCTGGGCCAGGGACCGAACCGGTCCCCACAGGCCGATGGGACGAATGCGCTCGTAGAAGGGGACGAGCTTGGCGGGGTCGGGCTTGGGCCCGAGCAGGAGGGCCAGAGCCGAACAGGTCATCGAGACGAGCACGACCAGCACCAGGCGGCCTTCGGGGGCCAAGGTTCCTCCGGGGGACAGGGGGCCGAGGTTCCACTCGATGTCCCACAGGGTGAGCAGGGTGGCCGCCAGGGCCGAGGAGGCCATGGCGACGATCTCGGTCGAAGCGCGCACGCGCCACCAGAACCAGCGCAGGACGTAGACCGGTCCGACCCCGGAGAGGAAGGCGAGGAAGAACAGGAAAAGGCCTATCGCGAGCACGCCCCCGACGCGATGGCCGAGGCCTTTCGCGGCTGCGCCGAGCTCTACGCGAGCGGCGCGATCCGGCCCGTGATCCAGACCCGGGTGCCCCTCGAGCGCGTCGGCGACGCGCTCACCGCGCTCGCCGAGCGCCGCACCGTGGGCAAGATCATCGTCCTGCCCTGAGCCTTCCGTCTCGACACCGGGCTCCCCACGCAGAGAGGGCCGACGATGCAACGCATCGTCGGCCCTCGATGTGGGTGGCGCGGTCGACCGTCGAGCTCAGCTCGTCGCGACGGCTTCCTCGCCGGTCTCGCCCGTGCGGATCCGGATCGCGTTCTCGACCGGCAGCACGAAGATCTTGCCGTCGCCGATGCGGCCGGTGTGGCACGCCTCGGTGAGGGCCATCGTGGTCTTCTCGACCAGGTCCTCGCTGACGACGATCTCGAGCTTGATCTTGGGCAGGAAGTCGACGACGTACTCGGCGCCGCGGTAGAGCTCGGTGTGGCCCTTCTGCCGTCCGAAGCCCTTCA
>JAUIEE010000376.1 GCA_030428965.1 bacterium
GGTCGAATCGCGCGGCGGTCTCCCCGGGCCCCACGCCGTGGTCGGGATCGGCGTCAACGTGCTGCAGACGCGCTTCCCCGACGCCCTGACCCGCAGCCGGGAGGTGGCGAGCCTGCGCTCGGCGGGCGTCGACTGCGACCCGGAAGAGCTGCTCCAGCGCCTGCTTCCCCCCCTGAACCGGCGGCTGGCGGACGCGGCCCGGGACCCCGAATCCGTCGCCGCAGACTATCTCCTCGCCACGGGCCTGGAGGGAGCGGCCGTACGACTGCAGATCGGCGACGAGACCCTCGCAGGCCGACTGGAGGCCCTGGACCTCGCCGACGGAGTTCGGCTGCGCGGTCCGGACGGCCAGCTGCGATCCCTGCGGCTCGAGCACATCACGGCCCTCGAAAAGCTCCAGGGCTAGGGTTTCCCCCGGGGCGGGGCGACCGGTCGCCGCTAGAATGTTCGGCCCTGAAATCCACCGGCCGAGCATGAAACGCAAGCACGACAGAAACCCCGAGGACCTGCGTCCGGTCCAGTTCGAGCGCGGCTTCACGAAGAGCGCCCCCGGATCGGTGATCGCCTCCTTCGGGGAAACCCGGGTCCTGTGCACCGCCACCTTCGTGGACGGGGTTCCGCCCTTCCTGCAGGGCAAGGGACAGGGCTGGCTGACGGCGGAATACTCGATGCTTCCCTCGTCCACCGGCCAGCGCAAGGCCCGGGACAGGGCCGGCAAGGTCGACGGCCGTTCCGTGGAGATCCAGCGCCTGATCGGGCGGGCGATACGCTCGATCATCGACCTCAAGAAGCTCACCGAGCGCACCATCTGGATCGACTGCGACGTCCTGCAGGCCGACGGCGGGACCCGCACGACCTCGATTTCGGGAGCCTACGTGGCCCTGGTCGATCTCCTGCGGCACATGGACGAGCGCCGGGTCCTGCGCGACTGGCCCCTGAAGACCGCCCTGGGCGCCGTATCGGTCGGGGTGATCGACGGGACCGTCCTGTGCGACCTCGATTACCAGGAGGACAGCCGCGCCGACGTGGACATGAACCTGGTCATGACCGGAGAGGGGGAGTTCGTCGAGGTGCAGGGTTCCGCCGAGGGGCGTACGTTCGAGCGCAAGCTGCTCGACGGGATGCTGGATACGGGCAGCGCCGCCATCCAGCGCATCTTCGAGATCCAACGGTCGGTCCTGGAGGGCTGAGGTGACCCAGCTCCTCCTGGCCACCCAGAACACCCACAAGCGCGACGAGCTGGCCCGGCTGCTGGCCCCCCTGGGCGAGCGCTGGAAAGTCGTCCTGCCCGACGAGCTGGGGGGCATCCCCGAGGTCGTCGAGGACCAGCCCAGCTTTGCGGGAAACGCTGCCAAGAAGGCCCTCTCCGCCGCCAGCGCCCGGGGCACCTGGGCCCTGGCAGACGACTCGGGCCTTTGCGTCGACCACCTGGACGGCGCCCCGGGCGTCTTCTCCGCCCGCTACGCCGGCGAGGACGCCAGCGACCAGGACAACAACGCCCTCCTGCTCGAAGAGCTGGCGGGAGTCCCCTCGCCCCAGCGGGGCGCCCACTTCGTGTGTGCCCTCGCCCTGGCGAGCCCGGACGCGACCCTGGCCTTCGAGACCCGGGGAGAGAGCCATGGACGCATCCTCGAGGCGGCCCGGGGGGAGGCCGGTTTCGGGTACGATCCCCTCTTCCTGTTCGACGAGCCCGAGCACCCCCAGCGCGGCCGGACGTTCGCCCAGCTCGGGACCGAGGAGAAGTCCCTCGTGAGCCACCGTGGCCGCGCCCTCCGGAGCCTCGTGGCCCGCCTGGCCCTGCTCCCGACGGGAAGCGCCTAGCCCCTGCCCCCAGAAGCTCGAAGTGGATCCCAAGTACATCCGAAACTTCTCGATCATCGCCCACATCGACCATGGGAAATCGACCCTGGCCGATCGCATGCTCGAGATCTGCGGCGCGGTTCAGAAGCGGGACATGCGCGCTCAGCTCCTGGACGACATGGAGCTCGAGCGCGAGCGGGGCATCACGATCAAAGCCCACGCCGTCACGATCTGGCACGAGGTCGATGGCCAGCGCTACCAGCTGAACCTGATCGACACTCCGGGCCACGTGGACTTCAACTACGAGGTCGAGAAGAGCCTCCAGGCCTGCGAGGGTGCCATCCTCCTGGTCGATGCCTCCCAGGGCGTGGAGGCCCAGACGGTGGCCAACGCCTACCTGGCGGTCGAGGCGGACCTCGAGATCATCCCCGTCCTGAACAAGATCGACCTGGCCCACTCCCGCCCCGACGAGATCGCCGAGGAGATCGAGCACTCCATCGGCATCGACGCAACCGATGCCCTGCACGTCTCGGCCAAGACGGGCCAGGGCGTGTCGGCCGTGCTCGACGCGATCGTGCGCCAGGTGCCCCCGCCCATGGAGGACCCGAGCTCACCCCTGCGGGCCCTGATCTTCGACGCCGTGTACGACGAGTACCGGGGCATCATCGTCTACCTGCGCGTGTTCGACGGAACCCTGCGCAAGCGCGACAGGATCCGGATGATGAGCACCGGCAAGGTGTACGAGGCGGTGGAGATCGGCCAGTTCACGCCGCGCATGGCGGCCAACACCGAGCTGGGGGCAGGTGAAGTCGGCTACTTCATCTCCAACATCAAGCGCCTCGGGGACGTCAAGATCGGCGACACGATGACCCTCGACAAGGGACCCGAGGTCGAGATGCTGCCGGGCTACCGACCTGCCCAGCACATGGTCTTCGCCGACTTCTACCCCACCAACACGGGAGACTTCGAGAGCCTGCGCGAAGCCCTGGGCACCCTCAGCCTCTCGGATTCGTCCTTCTCCTTCGAGCCCGTGACCTCGGGTGCCCTGGGCTTTGGATTCCGCTGCGGCTTCCTTGGCCTGCTGCACATGGAGATCATCCAGCAACGGCTGGAACGCGAGCACGACCTGGACATGATCCAGACCGCGCCGACGGTCACCTACCGCATCGAGATGGCGGACGGCAGCGAGCAGGAAATCCACTCCCCCGGACAGCTGCCCGAGCCGGACAAGTTCGAGCGTCTGCTGGAGCCCATCGCACGGGCCTCCATCCTGATCCCGTCCGAGTACATCGGGGCGATGATGCAGATCGCCAACGATCACCGCGGAATCTACGTACGCCAGGAGTACCTCTCGGTGACCCGCGTGCAGCTCGTCTACGACATCCCCCTGGCCGAGATCATCTACGACTTCTACGACAAGCTGAAGTCCGCCACCCGCGGCTACGGCACCCTCAACTACGAGATCCAGGGCTTCAACGCCGACGACCTCGTCAAGCTCCGCATCCTGGTCAACGGAGACGAGGTGGACGCCCTCTCCAGCATCGTCCATCGCGACCAGGCGGACCCCCGCGGGCGCGCCGCGATCAAGAAGCTGCGCAAGGAGATTCCGCGCCACCTGTTCGAGATCCCCCTGCAGGCCGCCATCGGCAACAAGGTCATCGCACGCGAGAGCATCGCCGCCCTGCGCAAGGACGTGACCGCCAAGTGCTACGGGGGCGACATCACCCGCAAGCGCAAGCTGCTCGAGAAGCAGAAGGAAGGCAAGCGACGCATGCGTCAGGTCGGCAGCGTCGAGATCCCCCAGAAGGCGTTCCTGGCCGTGCTCGGGGACAAAGAGGGCGGCAAGAAGGAAGGCAGCAAGTAGGTGAACGGGGCGATCGAAGCGACCCGTGGCCCCGTCCGTGAGAACATCGAGGCCATGGCCATGGCGATCATCATGGCCCTCTTGCTCAAGTACTTCATCGTCGAGGCCTACAAGATCCCGACCGGCTCGATGCAGCCCACGTTGATCGGGGACGAGCGCTCCCAGATCTTCGACCGCATCCTGGTCGACAAGCTGAGCTACCGCCTTCGCGATCCCGAGCGCTGGGAGGTCGCCGTCTTCCGCTATCCCCTCGACCACTCCAAGAACTTCGTGAAGCGCGTGGTCGGCATCGGTCCCGAGGAGTTTCGCGTGGACTTCGGAGACCTGTGGCACCGCGCGGACAGCTCCGAGCCGTGGAGCATTCTGCGGCGGCCGCGCTCGGTCCAGGACGAGGCCTGGAAGGCGCTGCAGGTCGAGGGCGAAGGGGACGCGTGGCGTCCCGAGGCTCTGGCCGGCGGCTGGGTCTTCGGGGAACGCTCCATCGAGGCGGACGGGGAGGGCCGCGCGCGCTTTCATCCGCGCGACGGGGACATTCGCGACGACTACCTCGACGGCTACCCCAAGGCCCTGCGCGATCGCATCGGGACCAAGGTCGGAGGGTCGGGGGTGAACTTCGTGGGCGACGTACGGGTCGATGGAACCGTCGCGGCCGAGGAGAGCGTCGGGCTGGTCTTCGTCGAGATCCAGGAGGGGCCCACGACCTACCGCCTCGAGATCCCCGGTCCCGCCGCCGATGCCGGCGCCGTGCCCCGCATCGCCGGCGTCGGTCGCCCGAACCGGCCCGCAGCCCCCGGCGCCGTGACCGGCGCGCCCTACCGGCTACCTGCAGGTCGTCCGGTGTCCTTTCGAGCCCAGAACCTCGACGACCTGATCGAGCTGGACGTCGATGGGGAGACCGTCCTGGCCCTGGAGATCGAACCGACGCGGGCCCAGAGGGCCCAGGTTTCGATCGGGCTGTCCGGGGGCGGCGGCCGCTTCGAGGACCTGATGGTCTACCGGGACATCTTCTACACCCCCTCCAAGGCCGGCTCCCGGGGCATCACGATCCCCGACGGGCACTACTACGTGCTCGGGGACAACACCCAGGACTCGAGCGACAGCCGCGAATGGACCCTGGCCCGCTACTCCCTGCCCGACGGGGAGGAGGTGCGTGGAAACTGGCGCCGTGGGGAGAATCCGCGCAGCGTCGGCTTCGGCGAGCCGGACGGTCCCTACCTCAAGTTCGACGACGAGTGGGGAGAGACCCACTGGCTACGCCAGGAGGAGGCGACTCAACTGGGCCCCGAGATCGCGCCCTTCGTTCCACGGGCTATGATCCAGGGCCGAGCGGTGGCCGTCTTCTGGCCCTGGAAGCCGAGCATCGGCGTCTTTCGACTCAAGTGGGTGAACTGAAGACCAAGAGTGAGAAGGCCTCCCCGGCCAGTCCCTGGCGGGAGAACCTCGAGGCGGTGAGCATGGCCATCGTCGTCGCGCTCCTGTTCAAGTACTTCATCCTCGA
>JAUIEE010000377.1 GCA_030428965.1 bacterium
TAGCGACCCGGTTCTTGCCGAAGTGGCCCTTGGAATCCACCAGGCTGACGAAGATGTCCAGGGCCAGCGGATCATCGGAGCGGCCCTCGCTGCGGGTGTCCACCCAGGCCAGGGCGACCGTGCCATCGGGGCCGGAGGCGATGACCGGCATGTCGACCCCGCCCTCGGCGCCGCGATCCCGCGCATCGACCTGCTGCCAACTCATCCCGCCGTCCTCGGAGCGCGCGACGACGAGCAGGTCCCGGTCCTGCCAGACCACGAACAGGCGCCCCTCCTCGTCCACCGCGATCTGCGGGCGGCGCTCCTGGCCGGCGAGGCTGACCTCCGGTCCTCCTTCGAGCACCTGGACGGCCTCGCCGAAGCCAGCCTCCTCCGTATAGCCACGGAAGAACACGCCTCCCTCCCGAACATAGACGATGTGGAGCGTGGTGCCATCGGAGACGGCGCTCAGGGTCTCGGCTGCTTCGGGCAACTCGAGTCTCTCGAGCTCTTGTGCGAGGCACGATGCCACGAGGGAGAGCAGAACAGAGCAGACGATGCCACCGCGCATGATGGGACCTCCGGAGCTTTCCCTGATGTCGTGTTACAGGGGACTCCTATCACGGAATTCTACCCGGGTGGACAGAAGTTCCGCACCCTGAGAGGACGGCTGGCGGTACTGTCATGGCCTGCGACCGGAGGCGGAGACTCCCATCAGGTGTGGGGGAGAGGGCTGTCTCTTCCCGGGACCGGGCCCTTCGAGGAGCTCCGGGGTCACGACCACGACCCCAGCGGGCGAGACACAGAAGCGCCTCGCGTCCTCCTCCGGGTCCCAGCCGATCCTCGTCTGGGGCGGGACGACACAGCGCTTGTCGATGATGGCCCGGCGAATCTGGCAGCCTTCACCGATCTGGGCTTCGGGAAGGACCACCGTATCCGTGAGCACCGTGCCCCGGTCGACGTGGATTCCCCGCGCGAGCACCGAGCGCCGGATGGTGCTGCCGATCACTCTGCAGCTCCCCGCGATGAGCGAGTCGTGAGCGCGAGACGACGCGACGTAGCTGCCCGGTGGAGTCGGCCATGCGGCGGTCCAGAGAGGCCACTGTGGCACATCGAGGTCGAAGAGCGGCGCCGGTCCCAGCAGGTCCAGGCTGGTCTGATAGTAGGCGTCGAGGGTGCCCACGTCGCGCCAGTAGAAGGGGCGCGCCGTCTTTGGTGCGGTCTCGAAGCGGCAGGCATGCACGCGACCCGAAGCGAGCGCCTGGGGGATGACGTGCCGGCCGAAGTCCCGCTCGGTCGCGATGCCGCCGAGCTCCTCTTGAAGGAGGCTGTGCAGCAAGCAACGCTCGAACACGTAGATCCCCAGGGAGACGAGCGACCGGTCGGGGGCGTCAGGCAGGCCCGCGGGGTCTTCCGGCTTCTCTTCGAAGTCGAGGACACGCCCGTCTTCTGCTGTCCGCAAGACCCCGAAGCTCCGCGCTTCAGCCCTGGGGTACGTCGTGCAGGCGATCGTCAGCCCGGCGCGGCTCCTCCGGTGGCAGGCAAGGAGCTCGCGGAAGTCCGCCCGGTAGACATGGTCGCCAGCCGCGACGATCACCTGGTCGCAGCGGTGCCGTTCGAGGAAGGCGAGGTTCTGGAAGACCGCGTCTGCGGTGCCGGAGTACCAGTCCGTCGATGCGAATGCCTGGCTCGCAGGCAGGATCTCTACCGAGGTGTCGGGCCCGCGGAACTCGGCACTCCAGCCTCGCTGGACATGCCGGATCAGGGAGTGGGGGCAGTACTGCGTCAAGATCCCGATGCGGCGGACACCGCTGTTGACCAGGTTGGAGAGCGCGAAATCGATCAGGCGGTAGGCGCCCCCGAAGTGCAGCGCGGGCTTCGCGCGGTGACGGGTCAGCGGGTGCAGACGCTCTCCCCGCCCCCCGGCGAGGACCAGCGCGGCGACACGACGTTCGGTGGAATCCATGTCGGTCTTCCGTGAAGCTCGAGACGTGAGGGCATCGAGCAAGACCTGTGCCATCACTTGGGGCACGGCAGCAAGTCGATCCATCCCTGCGGATGAACTGGTCCCGATCAGATTCTGGTGACCGCCTTCACCAGTATCTGACGACCTGGCGACTCCGCGCTCCGCATCTGGACGACTCGGACACCGGGCTGCGGCAGCGTTCAGTCGGTACGGATTTTGTGCGGGCGTCCTCCAACACTCCAGGTCGAGGTCTCGAATATGCATGGCGCCGGCGCGAAGTGGGTTCGGAAGCAGGAGGCGCGTGGAGCGTCGAAACCGGAGTCCGCCCTGCTGTCTCCGCGAGACATCGCAGGCCGGCTCGGCCTCGTCGCGGCGGTCTTCGCGGTTCTGACCGGGCTCGCCTTCCTGCTCTCGCTGTTTGCCCCCGAGAGCCTCGGCTGGCACGAACCGGCCCATCGCCTGTTCCTCGTGCGTGCGACGCATCTTCTCCTGACAGCCCTGTCCGTCGGCGTCTTCGTCCTCTCGCGCTCGGAGCTCGACCCACAGCGCTTGCTCTCGCTGGGGCTCATCTATCAGGTTCTCGGTGCCCTCGTGATCAGCGTGCCCGGCTACTACTGCGACATGATGCTCCAGGCCCGCATGGATCGGCTCACCTGGCTGGCTCCATGGATCATCGTCTTTCCCATCCTCGTCCCGCTGCGGCCGCGCCGCTGTGCGGTCGTGGCCATCGTCTGCGCGACGCTTGCGCCTCTCGTCTTCGCCTGCTGGCTGGTGGCCGAGTCCCAGAGCCCTCCGGAGCTCTCGATGTGGTTGACGACCTTCACCCCCAACTACATCTGCGCCGGGCTCGCGGTCGCATCGGGAGCGCTCGTCCACAGCCTGAAGAAGGAAGCGGTCGAAGCGCGGCGCAGGATCATGGAGCTCGGGAGCTACGAGCTGATCCGCCGCCTGGGCGAGGGGGGCATGGGAGAGGTGTGGGAGGCCCGGCATCGCATGCTCGCCAGCCCGGCTGCCGTCAAACTGATCCAGGCCGACCTCCTGCGGACGCCTGGTGACCACGAGACCTTCCTCACCCGCTTCGAGCGTGAGGCCCGCATCACGGCGTCGCTGGCCTCGCCGCACACGATCAGGCTCTACGACTTCGGCCTCACCGAAGATGGCATCGTCTACTACGCCATGGAGCTGCTCCGCGGTCTGGACATGCGTGATCTCGTCGAACGCTACGGCCCGGTTCCGCCCGGGCGCGCCGTGCACTTTCTCGCTCAGGTCTGCTGTTCGCTCTCCGAGGCGCATCAGGCAGGTCTCGTGCATCGGGACATCAAGCCCGCCAACCTCTACGTCTGTCAGCTCGGCGACCAGTACGATTTCGTCAAGGTAATGGACTTCGGCCTGGTCCGAAGGATCCGGTCGGCAGCTACCGACCCGCAGTTGACGCAGGCCGGCGACGCGGTCGGCACCCCTGCCTTCATGGCCCCCGAGCAGGCAGAGGGGCTCACCGATGTCGACCATCGCGCCGATGTCTATGCCCTCGGTTGTGTCGCGTACTGGCTCCTCAGTGGACGCCTGGTCTTCGAGCACGAGAGCTCTCTGCACATGATGGTCGACCATGTCCAGCGACGTCCAAGGCCGCTCTCGGCCGTGTCAGCCCAACGGATTCCGCCCGAGCTCGAAGCGCTCATCATGAACTGCCTCGAGAAAAGGCCCGACGCACGCCCTTCGTCGGCGGCCGAGCTCGGACACAGGCTCGATCGATGCAAACAGCAGTTCCCGTGGCGGCAGTCGGATGCCAGAGATTGGTGGGAGCGGCACCGGCCTCGGGGGGCGAGGAGGAGGCGCAGGGGCGGTTGAGATAGAGCCCGGGTCGTAAGGCCTCGGGTCTCAGCGCCCGCCGACCCCGCGCCGCTGGCGAATGTCGGTGCAGGTTGTGCGCACGGACGGGACCTCTCCTCGCAGAGCGAGGTCTTCCGCGGCCGGTGGCACGACCAGAACCGAAGTCGGCGAGCGCTTCACCAGTTTCTCGGCGACGCTCCCGACCAGCCACCGCTCAAGCCCCGACCGGCCGTGCGTGCCACACACGATGAGCTGGTTTTCGACGGCAGCGGCCAGGATCTCCCCAGCCGGATCGCCCGACAAAACCTTGCAGGACGCAGGCTTCGTCCGACTGCCGATGCTCCGTTCGATCTCCTCGCTCGCTTCCGAGGCGGCGCCAGCGTAGTGCTGCTCGAGATCGCCTCCATGGCCGAAGCGGAAGGAGGGTCGGTGCAGGACATGGACGACGTGCAGGTCGCACTCCAGCCCTGCACAGAGGCCGATGGCCAGGTCCTGAGCGTTTTTGGACACACCTTGCAGGTCTGTCGACAACAGCAGGCTCGAGGGGAGAGTTGGCTGTCGAGCGATCCAGACGGGACAGGGCGAGAGCAAGACCAGGCGGTTGGCGAAGCTTCCGAAGAGCGCCTCAGAGATGCTGCCCGAACCGTGGGCTCCGCAGAAAACGAGATCGGCATCGGAGGTCCGCAGCCAATCCGCGAGGCTCTTCGGACCACTCCCGTCGAGGAGCTGGATCGCGGTCTGCTCCGGTGCTTCGAGCTCTGCGCCCAGAGCCGCCAGGTCGGTTTCCGACTCGGCGTCGGGGCCGGAGGCCACGCTGACGAGGCTGAGGATCGCATCGAGACGGGATGCGAGCCGCGCCGCGCAGCGGGCGGCGACCTCCGCGGCCGGGGAGAAATCTGTAGCAGCGACAATGTGGCGGATGGACATGGCTCGCTCCTTGTACTCGGGGTTGCGGCGCCTCACTCGAAGGCTGCCTCCAACTCACCTTCGATCGGGAAGGGAGGACCTTCGAAGAGCAGGCGGGCGCGCTGAACCTCATGGGTGAGGTGCTCATCGCCCTCGATCGCCCTCGGGAGGCGGAGGAGATGCTGCGCAAGGTACTGGAACTCAAGCCTGAGTGGACCGAGCCGCAGCGCAACCTCGCTCTCGCGAGAGCGCGCGCCGGCGACATCACCGGTGCCGCGGACGAATTGCGCGACGGGCTCGGTGCACGGCGCGGACCGGCCCAGGTCGCCTATGAACTCGCCACCCTCTACGAGCGCCTCGGCAAGGTGGACCTGGCCATCGCCCAGTACGAAGCCCTGCTGCGCAGCGAAATCGACTGCATGATCGGCATCCTGCGCGGCAGCGCGGCGCATGCCGACCTGCAAGAGACG
>JAUIEE010000378.1 GCA_030428965.1 bacterium
AGGTGACCCTGACCGGCGGCGCTTCCGTCACGTCCACGCCGGCCACCGCGCCGCTGGGCGGCGGAGCGTTCTCCGTCACCGGTATGGACGCGACGTCGTTGACCGACGGTGCGGTCACGGTCGCCATGACCATCACCGACGTGGCGGGCAACTCCACCCCCTTCACCGGCACCGCCGCCACGAAGGACACCGCGCCGCCGACGATCATCACCAGCTTCGGCATCGCTTCCGGTCCGTCGAACCCGGTGAACGTGATCAACTCCCTGACCGAGGGAGCCGCATCCCTGGACGTGAACTGGGACGCGAGCATGGCGGGAACCGAGGTGGCGACGTTCACCTTCACCAGCTCCGGTGGGGGTGGCCCGCTGACGTCGGGGCCGCACACCGCTCCCTGCGGTGGTGGCGCTCAGACCCTCCTGGGCATCGACCTCACCGCCCTGGCTGAAGGCACGGTGACCATCACCGTGGAGCTGGTGGACGCCGCGGGCAACACGGCCAACGGCAATGCCTCTTCGATCGGTGGGGGACGGGACAACCTCACGAGCAACAACACGGCTACGATCGGCGGAGGCCTGCACAACGAAGCGGGCTCGCTGGCGACCGTTGGCGGCGGCAGCTACAACACCGCTTCGGGCGCGCACTCCGCGGTGGGCGGCGGGCTACGCAACAGCGTGAACGGTTCCTTCTCCACGGCCCCCGGCGGGCACATGAACCGAGCCAAGGGCGATTTCTGCTTCGCCGCGGGACGCCGCGCCCAGGCCGACCACAGCGGCGCGTTCGTCTGGGGAGACAGCAACGACATCGACAAGGGCTCCTCGGCCAACGATCAGTTCAACGTCTACGCCAGCGGCGGTACACGCCTGTTCTCCAACGCGACCGCGACGACCGGGGTCCAGCTCGCTCCGGGCGCAGGGTCCTGGAGTACGGTCAGCGATCGCAACGCCAAGGAGCGTTTCGAGGCGGTGGACGGAAGAGAGGTCCTGAAGCGCTTGGCCGAGGTCCCCATCACGACCTGGAGCTACAAGGCCCAGGAAGACGAGATCCGCCACATGGGCCCCATGGCCCAGGACTTCTACGCCGCCTTCGGGCTCGGCGTGGGCGCGGAGTCGATCGACACCATCGATCCGGACGGCGTCGCCCTGGCCGCCATCCAGGCCTTGCATGCCAACCAGGTCGAGAAGGAAGCCGAGATCGCCGAGCTGCGCGCGGAGATCGCGAGCCTCAGGCAGGCCCTGGCGCACGTCCTTCCCCACGGCGCACGGGACTAGCCGATCGCTTGCAGGCTCTCCAGGAACTCACCGGCGGAGGCGTAGCGCGCGTTGCGGTCCGCCAGGCAGCCCTTGACGATGCGCTCGCCGACCTCGGGGTCGACCTCGACGTCGGGCGCCATGCGCGTGAACGAGGGCGGCGCCTTGTCCAGCTTGGCCTGAAAGACCTCCAGCAAGCTCTTGCCCGGCCAGGGCAGAACGCCCGAGAGGCACTCGAAGAGGACGGCGGCCAGGTTGTAGAGGTCGGACTGGACGGTGGGTGAGTCTCCGCCGAACTGTTCGATCGGAGCGTAGTAGGGCGTTCCGATCAGGGCCGTGCGCTCACCGAGGTCCTTGGCCGTCCACAGGCTGGGGGTGATGCCCCCGTCCACCAGGATCGCCTTCAGGTCCGCTCCCTCGCCGTCGACGAAGATCGTGGCCGGCTTGATGTCTCCGTGGACCAAGGAGTCGTCATGGATCGCCACGAGGCCGTCGAGCACTTGGAGCCCGATGGAGATCGTCTCCTCCGTGGAGAGGCGCTTGCGCTTCTTCAAGCGGACCCGCAGCGAGTGGCCCTGGGGATAGTCGCTCACGAGGGCCAGGGTCGAGGGGTCGAGCTGGAGGACTTCCCGCAGCTGCAGCACGCTGGCGTTGTTGACCTGGGTCCAGGGCATCAGGATCGAGCGGAAGTCGTTCACCTGCTCCTCGGCCTCGAACAGACTGGCCGCGAAGAACTGCAGCTCGCAACGATCTCCGGAATCGAGCGCCTTGACCTCGAAGGCGGTCGAGAGACCGGCCTGACGACGGGAGGAGATGATCTCGTACTTGTCCGCGATCTGGCGACCGGGAGCGAGATCGAGGACCGAGAAGCCTTCGTGACTCATGGGGGGAGCGAGCGTGGGGTGATCAGAGCACTTCCCGCAGGAAGCTCAGGGTCTTGGACCAGGCGTGGCTGGCGGCGTCGGCATCGTACCCCGGGCGCTGGTGGTTGAAAAACCCGTGGCCCACATCGGGGTAGGTGTGGATCTCGAAGCTCTTGGCCGAAGACTCGAGCATGCGCCGCAGACGCTCGACGTGCTCGGCGGGAATGTGATCGTCCGCTTCACCGAAGAAGGCGAGCAGAGGGCGGTCCAGGTTGAGGGCCAGCTCCAACGGCTGACTGGGCTTGTTGGGACCGAGCTCGCGGTAGATCGGACCTCCGTAGAAGTCGACCACGCAGGCCACGCGGCGGCTGATGCAGCCGCTCAAGAAAGCCAGCGTACCCCCCATGCAAAACCCCACCACGGCCAGGCTGCGGGCGTCGACTCCGTCCTGTTCCCCCAGGAAGGCGAGGGCTCCATCCAGGTCGGCCACGGCGCGTCGATCCGGAAGTCCGGCCACGGCGGAGCGAATCTGCTCGAGGGACCAGGTCGGAGCCGGTTCGGCTTCGCTGGGGGCAGGACCGGGCCGCCCCTCCCGGCTGTAGAGGTCCGGGACCAGTACGTGGAAGCCCTCGCCGGCGAAACGGGTGGCGACCTCGTGGAGGTGAGGGTCCGGCCCGTAGACCTCGTGCACGAGCACGATGCCGAACTCTCCCTCGTCCGGCGTGAAGAGCCGGGCCTGCACCGGATCGTCTCCCTGACCGGGGAACTCGACCGCGCGCTCCAAGGCCCTAGTAGACGCCCTTCTGGTCCACGTACTTCGTCCAGGCCTTCGTTTCCCGCAGCTCGCTCATGCGCTCGGCGAAGGCCTCGAGCTCGCTCTCGCGGGTGTAGAAGTGGGGACTGACGCGGATGCCGGCTCCCGGTCGGTGATCGACCAGCATGTCCGCAGCGGCCAAGGCCGCGACGAAGGCCGGTCCGTTCTCGTCCTCCCGCAGCCCGACGGTCAGCGTTCCTCCCCGACGCGCCGGATCGGCCGGGCTCGGAATCGAGAAACCGCGCTCGAGCATGTTCTCGCGCAGCCTCTCGGTCAGTCGGACGGAGTAGGCGCGGATTTTCTCGACCCCCACCTCGCGAATGATCTCGTAGCCCGCCGTGGCTCCCAGCAAGGACGGTACCGCAGGCGAGCCGTGCAACAGGCGCTCGGGCCCGGAGGCGTAGCGCTGTGCGCCTTGCTCGAAGGCGAACGGAGCGGCGTGGGCCGCCCAACCGGTGATGGTCGGCTCCATCGTGTCGCGCAGGCTCGGCCGAACGTAGACGTAGGCCGCGCCGGGTCCGCCACACAGCCACTTGACCGAACCTCCGCAAACCATGTCCACGTCCAGCTCGCGCACGTTCACGGGAACGGTACCGGTCGATTGGTAGGTGTCGAGGATCACCATCGCCCCCACTTCCCGGGCACGCTGGCAGATCGCCTTGGCGTCCTGCAGGTAGGAGCTCTTGAAACAGACGTGGCTGATCGGGACCACCAGGGTCTCCTCGTCGATCGCCTCCAGGAGTTGCTCGGTCGGAACCCCGATGTCGTCGGGGCTCTCGACGCAGTGAATGCGTGCTCCGTGGCGCCGCATGCCCTCCCACACGTACATCACGGTCGGAAAGTTCTGATCGGTGTAGACGACCTTGTTGCGCTTGCCGGAGAAGTCCAGGCTCGAAGCGATGATGCTCTCCACCACGGACACGTTCTGGTGCATCACGACCGTGTCGGGCTCGGCCCCCAGAATCGGCGCCAGGACGTTGCCCACGTCCACCGGCGCGGACCACCATCCCTGGCTCCAGGCCCGTACGCCCTGGGTGGCCCACTGGTCCACGTAGGCGTTCATTTTCTCGTAAACCGCCTTGGGCATCGCACCTAGGCTGTGGTTCACGAGGTAGATGGACCGATCCAGGATGGGAAAGTGGTCGCGCCAGGGTTCGGGGTCGTGAACTTCGCTCATGGGGCGGCCATGATACGGGAGAACCCACCGCGATCATGCCGATTCTGACAGGCCTCCTGCCCCTCGGGGCGCTGCTCCTCAGCCTGGGGACAGCCGAACCACGTGAGCTCGAAGCGGGCGCCCGGGCCCTCGATGGATGCTGGTACACGAGCGGAGGCTGTGCGGCCCGAACGGGTGTCACGCCGACCCGGGCGATCGAAAGGGACCCGAGCCAGGTTTGGCGCTACGAAGTGCGCGGCAAGATCGAGAGCGAGCCGCTGGTCTGGGGCAGCCAGGTCATTGTCGCCGCCGCCGAGGGTCCCGGTCGACGTTCCCTGCACGTGCTGGGCCTGGACCAGGGCGACGCCCGCGTCTATCACCCGATTCGAGCGACGACGCCCCTGTCTCCCTCCGTCTGGGAAGATGCCCTCGCGATCCGCCCGGCCGTGAATCGGATCGAGATCCTGAGGATCGCCGGCTCCAGGCTCTTGCCCTACCGAACGATTCAATCCCCTACCTCTCTCTCCGCCGCGCTGCTCTTCGAGGACCAGATCTACCTGCGGGAAGGAGACGAGCTGGTGCGCTACGACCTGCGTCACAAGGAGCCCAGCTGGCGCACACGGGTGGCCGGCAGCTTCCGTGGGACTCCTTCGGTGCGCGGGGACTACGTCTTCGCGGTCTACTACGACGATTCGGGTTACGCCCGGCTGGCACGCGTCGATCGCAGCGATGGCAGCGTCGCCGAGGACGTCGTCGCCGGTCACCACCAGGGGCAGGTCCCGGACGAAGACGCACCGCTCTCCATACGTGTGCTCGAAAGCGAAGCCTTCGTCCACTACCCCCTGCCCATCGTCGGAACGAGCGGCAGCGATCACTACTTCGCGGCCGTGCCCATGCACGGCCTGCGCTTCTACCGCGGCCGTGGAGCCTCGGTGCACAGCTACGGCACCCAGCCCACCGCCTGGAACGGGGGTTGGATCGCGCTCGA
>JAUIEE010000379.1 GCA_030428965.1 bacterium
CAGGCCTGAACATGGGGACGGGGGGCTGGGGGGGCAAAGGGGGTGCGCCTTGCGGCGTCGTTTTCAAGGGGAATGCGCGGGGTGACGATCGACGCCACCCCGCGCAGTATTAGCCATTCAAAGGCCGATCCTTAGTTCTCAGGATCGTCGCTTCCGAACTTCAGGAAGTCGCCGTTGAACTGCTTCTCCGGGCTCTCCCAGAGGAGGCGGCCACCGTCGAAGACGCTGCCCAGACCCGAGGTGAGCGATCCGAGGATCGCCGGGTTCGCGATGGACTCGACGTTCGAGCTGGCAACCAGACCAGTGATCTTGGCCCAGACGGTTTCGATGTCGTCGTCGCCGTCGCAGTCGATGTCAAGATCTCGCGGGTCGTTGGGGGTGTTGTCGCGGAGGAAACGGTTCTGGAAGATCAGGCTGATGTCCTCGAGCGGCTCTTCCATCCAGCACGTGAAGTGCTTGGTGGCGGAGAGCGGGAACTCGTTGTCGTTCCAGGCGTCGAACTTGATCGTGGCTTGGAACTTCTTGCCGCCCGTCAGGTTGATGAGGGCAAGCGAGGAGCTGAAGACCGCGACGAAGTGGTCGATGTACAGGTGGTCCGGGACCCCCTCGTACTCGGCACCGTCGAAGTCGAGCTGGCCGTCGCCGTCCAGGTCCGTCTCTTCACCCTCGGCAACGGGGCTGGAGAAGGGGATGGCGTTGAGCTCGTAGAAGCCACCGAAGGGGGTGACGACGAGCTCGGATCCCATCAGGTAGTTGAAAGCCCAAGCGGTCTTGAACTTGCTGGGATCGTGCGCCGTGACGACCACATAACCCTCTTGTCCGCCGGCGGCGTTGTGGCAGCTCGTGAGAACCGACAACTTGTCAGCGGGGGTCAGGAACTCGGTGCGGTCGATGACGACGCAGTCGAGCGGGTTGCACGGGTCTTGATGGTTGTAGACCGTGTTCACGTACTCGAACTGGACGTTCGTCGAACCGCCGAAGCTCTGGGGGTTCTGCGGGACGAGGTTGCTGTTGGTGACGCTGACGACGGTGAAGTAGATTCCGCCTTCCTGGTCGGCACCAAAGCCCGAACGATGGATCGGGTAGATCAGGGCGCTGCCGGGGTTACGGCCGTCGGCAAACACCGCGGGGGAAAGAGAAGCTGCGACCGTGGCCACAGCGAGGAATTTGGCGAGCCTTCTCATTGCTTCGCTACTCCTGAGTTGGGTTTGGGTGACTAATTCGAATTAGATCCGTTGATTCACTCGGGAGAGCGGACGTATCCGCGCAGCCGAGGTCCTTCCTTTTGCTTCTGGGTTGTCTCCTCCGAGACTCCCCTCCTTCTGCACCCTTCGGTTTCCCGAAAGGTGTGCTTCTGTTGTTGTCCATCATGGTGCGCATCGCTCTCAGAAGCCCTTGGCGACCTCGAGGTTGCGGAGTACTTGTTGTTCCATCAGGAAGAACCAGGATCCGTTGCGCCAGACCCACTCGACCGGGATTTCGATCTCGCGCGTCAGCTCCTCTTGCGAGGGGGCCTGGAAGCCCTGACGAAACTTGACGGGAAGTCGAGCGACGTTCAGTTCCGCGACCTGCTTGACGAGGGTCGTGGCGGTTCGCTCTTCTTCGTTGATCTCGGCCCCGACCAGTTCGAACTCCCGCATGGTGAGGACGTTCTTGCCGTAGAAGGCCAAGAAGTTGATCTTGTCGACGAGCTCGCGCTGCTTGGGATCGACCATGTCGTACATGGTGTCCCAGTCGCTGCGCATCTTCAGGTCACGCAGCTTCTCGAAAGAGCTGGCCAGGCTGCTCTCGGCCTCTTCCAGGTTCCAGTTGCCCTCGGCTCGGATCTCCGGGAGTCCGAAGATGCCGAAGGCCAGAAGGCCGAGGAGCGAGAGACCGACCAGGTTCAACGCGAGCTTCTTTTTCTTTTCTTTCATTACAGACTTCCTGCCAAGTCGAGACTGAGTACCTGGACACCTTCGAAGCCAACGGTGGCGATTTCATCGCGGCCGTCGGCATTGATGTCCCCTGCCGTGAGGTTGATCACAAAGGAGGTGCCGTCGATGCGACCGATGCGCTCGAAGTCACCCGATTCGGTGATCGTGATCACCGAGATGCCATGCTTGCCTGCCGCGACGACCTCGGGCATGCCTTCTCCGTCGAGCTGAGCGAAGCGCACGTCCCAGAAGGCCTCGTCGTCGGGCAACCCGTTGCCGTAGGTGTTCCATTTCTCCCCGTCCCAGCGATAGGCAACCAGGGGGGGATGGCCGGGGTAATTCATTCCGGCCACGATGAGCTCGAGCACGCCGTCACCGTCCAGATCGAACGAGTCGATCGCAAGGTCGGAGCCGCCGAGCTCGGACGGGGGAAGGCCCTCGGAGCGCTCCACCGCGCCGCCCTCCCAACTCCAGACCCGCGGGCCCTGGTCGGTGGCAGCAACGATCTCCGGAGTGCCGTCGGCCTCGATGTCCATGACGTGCACCTGGGCACCGTAGCTTTGCTTGTCCAGGATCTTCTCGAGCAGCTGCCAGCGTCCCTCGTCGTCGAGCTGGAACGCGAACAGGCCACCCGTATCGGGGAAGAAGCCCATGGACCGTCGCCGTCCAGGTCCCCAAGGGTGATGTCGGCGCAGGGCCCCTCGGAGAAGATCCCGTCGGAGTTCTCCTTCCAGAAACCGGTGCTGTCGCCCAGGAAGGCCTGGGGCATGGTGTCGTGGCCCGAGAAGGCGATGTCGAGGGCGCCGTCGCCATTGACCTCGCCGACCGCAGAGCCGCCGTAGCCCATGTCGCGGCGCAGGCCTTCAAGGGAAGTGCGCCAGCTTCCCTTGCCGTTGCCGAGCCAGACGTAGATGCCTTCGCCCGGGCGATCGTGATCCCAGCGGCGCAGGGCGGCGACCAGGTCGAGGTTGCCGTCCTCGTTGAGGTCACACAGGGCAGGCTTGCCCCGCCACTGACCGACGTCGTACAGACCTTCGGACATGTCCTTGGGGACGAGGACGGGTGCGGGACGCGGGCCTGTGTCCGCTTGTTCTTCGGGGAAGGCGACGGGCGAGGTCGGCTCCTCGGAGGCTTCCGCGTTCTTGGCGCGGAAGACCCACGAGCCATAGACCCAGCAGACCGCCAGGGCAAGGAGGCCGATCAGGCCTTTTTTAAGCAGGGGACTCATGCGGAGCATTGGAATGCAAGTTCCTGGAAAGGAGGGTGGTGATGCTCTTGCTGTCGCTCTCGGCGACAAGTCCCGTTATAACGAGATCCCGCTCGAATCGGGGACATAAACCGGTGGTGAAACCGGATTTTTGTTGATTGCGACTTCCTGATAAGCCAGGTCGCTGGGGTCGACTTTCTTAGGAAAATGCAAAGACTTTCTCGTCCGCCGGCCCACCCGGAAAGGGGGGCCCGAAACGGCCCGGAACTTTCTTCCGGATGCGGCAAGGAAGGGCCTGTTGTCCGGGCTGTGCCCCGCCGATCTTCGGCCGCCGACAGGACTGCCGACACGCCAAAAAAAAGCCGGAGCCGGGCCCGATCCGGCCTGTCCGGGGCCTCCAGAGACCTAGAATCCCGGGCCGCATGTTGGCTCAACCCTACGAAGCTCTGGTCTGTGACCTGGATGGAACCCTGGTCACCGACGCCGGAGACCTGCATCCCGAAACGCTGGCGGCCCTGCGAGCCGCGGTCGACGGCGGTCTGCGCTTCATGATCGCGACCGGTCGCTCGGAAGGGGGCATCCACACGATCTACGAGCAGACCGGGATCCTGACTCCGGCCCTCGTCTACAACGGGGCGGGGCTGTACTGCCCTAGCGCGGAGCGCTTGATCGAGGAGCAGACGCTTTCGGATCGCACCGTCGAACGGACGTTGCGGTTCGCCGAACGGAGAAACCTGTTGCCGGTCGTCATGCGCTTTGGCGAGAAGTTCGCCCTGCCAGCGCGAAACGCCGAAGAAGAGGCTGCGCTGAACTTCCTCGAGGACCTGCGGATCTGTTCGGAGGTGATGCCGCGTGAGTACCTCATCCGGATCACGCTCTTCGTGCAAGGTGCCGATGAAGGTGAGCGCGTTGCCAGGGAACTCGAGGCGGAAGTGGGCCATCCCATGTACCTGACGTACTTCCCGCTCTCGGCCCTGGCCCAGCACCGCTCCAGCGAGCTCGGGGTCATCGACGTCCAGCCTCCGTGTCGGGGGAAAGGGGAGGCCCTGCGCTACCTGCACGCGGTGCATGGAATCGCCCCCGAGCGCGTGGTCGCCGTGGGGGACGCGGACAACGACATTCCCATGCTCGAGCGGGCCGGGTTGTCGGTCGCCATGGAGAACTCCATGCCCGGCGTCTTGGCCGTCGCGCACCGGGTGATCGGGAGCAACAACTCGTCCACGATCGGCGACTTGATTCGGGAGCTCTTCCTCTAGCTCGCTCCGTCCTTGCCGGACTTGCCCTTGGGCTTGGACTCTTTTTTCTTCTCGCTCTTCTCCGAGGCCTTCTTCTTGTCGGCCTCGGCGCCCTTCTTGTAGGACTCGGAGCGATAGTCCGTTTCGTAGAAGCCGCTGCCCTTGAAGATGATTCCGGCTCCCGATCCGATGCGTCTCTGTAGCTTGAGCGCGCCGCACTCGGGGCACTTGCGCTTGGGCGCTTCCGACATGGACTGGAAGTACTCGTGCTCGCTTCCGCAAGAAGCGCAAACGTACTCGTAGGTCGGCATGCCCTAGTCCTCCGCCTGTTCGTCCTTGGTCTCCGTGGTGGAGACGACTACCTGGGCGTAACGCAGGACCGTGTCTCCCCACGTGTATCCCTTGCGGACAACCTCGACGATGGTGCCCTCGACCAGGTCGTCACGCTGCACGGTCTGCGAGGCTTCGTGCAGGGCCGGGTCGAAGGGGCCGTCGATGGCGATGGGCTCGACGCCTTCGGTCTCGAGGGCCTGGGTCAGCTTGGAGCGCGTCATCTCGACGCCCACGGCCAGGTTCTTGGCCTCGGGGGCCTCCAGGGGGGCGGCCAGGGCCATGTCGAGGTAATCGAGCACGAACAGGAGCTCCTCGAGCAGAGGTTGCATCCTGCGCTTGGCTCCGAGCTCGAAGTCGCTCTGGCCGCG
>JAUIEE010000380.1 GCA_030428965.1 bacterium
GTCCCACCTTCGTCTGGCTGCACTTCCTCGAGCCCCACGGTCCCTACACGCCCCCGGACGAAGACGTGGCCGACTTCCTCGAGGACGGGCTGTTTCCCGACGAGCGACGGATCCCACGCCAACCCCTCGACTCCGAGGAGCCCGATGGCAAGCTGCTCGGGGCGATCCCGCGCTACCACCAGCTCGACGACGAGGACCGAGTCTCGGTCTTCGTGGCCCGCTACGATGCGGAGATTCGCCAGGTGGATCGCGCCATCGGTCGGGTCTTGCAACGCCTGCGGCAGAAGGATCTCTTCGACCCCAGCTGGGTCGTGTTCACCTCGGATCACGGCGAGAGCCTCGGGGAGCACGACTACTTCTTCGAGCATGGCTGGTTCGCCTACGAGCCGACGCTGCACGTACCGCTCATGCTGAAGGTCCCCGAACAGAAGAAGGGGGCGCAGGTCGAGGGCCAGGTCTCCCTGCTCGATCTGCATGCCACGCTGCTCGCTGGACTCGGCGTGGAGACGGGGGCAGGCTCGGGTCTGCTTCCCGGCCGGGACCTGTTCGCCCAGGAGAACCGGAGCGAGACTTCGCTCCTGATCGAGAACTCGGACGGTTATCCCGGCAAGTACTTCGGTCTGCGCACCTCGGACTGGAAGTACATCATCCGATCGCCCGAGGGCAGCGAAGAGCTGTACGACCTGCGCGCGGATCCGACCGAAGAAGCGAACGTCGCGCAGCGGGAAGGAGAGCACTTGGCGCGCATGCGGGCGGAGTTCCAGGCCCTCATCCAGCGAATCGAAGAGAGCCCGCGGGTCCATGCTCCCCAGGCCGCCGAGGACAGCGCCGCGACCCTGAAGAAGCTGGGCGACCTGGGCTACTGAGGGCGCCGTCCGTCCTCGCCCGGAGACAGGGTCGAGCCGCTACCCAGGCCTCCGGCGCCATGGCAGGATGTCCCCATGCTCCGCTGGCTTCCCGGCTTCCTCTTGCTCGGCCTGTTGGCCGGATCCTCCTTTGCCCAGCAAGGCGCGCGTCTGCGGGTCGGGCTGCACGATGCCCGACCTCTGGCGTACCTGGACGAGCAAGGAACGCCTGGCGGCTTCGCTGTCTTGATCCTGGAGTACATCGCGTCCCAGGAGGATTGGGAGATCGAGTGGGTCTACGATTCCTGGCCCGAGCTCTACGACGATCTCCTCGACGGCGAGCTGGATCTGTTGTTCCCGATGATCCGCACACCGGAGCGGGAAGAGCACTTCGACTTCAGCTCGCAGGGTCTCTTGCTCTCCTGGGGCCGTGTCTTCGCCCGCCCGACCGAGGACATCACCACGATCCTCGACCTGCAGGGCAAGAAGGTCGCGGCCATCCGAGGCGACGGATTCCATGAGATCCTGCTCGAGCTGGCCGAGAACTTCGAGGTCGAGTACGAAGTCCGGACGTACCCATCGCTCGAGGAACTCGTCGCTGCCGTCCAGCAGGGGGTGGTCGAGGTCGCCGTGCTGGAGGAGATCGCCGGGCATTGGCACGTGGAAGGCGAGGGCCTGCGCAGGACCCCGGTCGTCTTCCAGCCCTCGACCCCCCACATCGTAGCCCTGCGCGGAACCAACGCCTCCATTCTGGAGAAGCTGGACGAGTGGCTCGACCGACTCAAGAACGATCGTGGGTCCATCTACTACCGGTTCTACGCGGAGCACATTCGGACCGAGGAGAGCGGCGTTCCGCCGTGGGTCCAACCCACGCTGCTCGGCGGTGGGGTTCTGCTCGTCCTGGCTTTCGCCTTCAACACGGCGCTCCGTCGCCAGGTTCGCCGCAGGACACGTGAGCTGCGGGACAGGAACGACGAGCTGGAGCAGCAGATCGCACGCCGGCGACGGGTCGAGGATCAGCTTCGGGAAAGCGACAAGCGCTGGCGGACGGTGATCGAGAACATGCCCGTCATGCTCAACGCCATCGATCGCTCGGGCCTGTTCGTCGCCTGGAACAAGGAATGCGAACGGGTGACCGGGTACTCGGCCGAGGAGATCATCAAGAACCCCAAGGCCACCGAGCTGCTCTATCCCGATCCCGAATACCGCGAACAGATCCTCACCGAGACCAAGGTCCGTCGCGGTCGCTACAAGAACTGGGAGCGCAACTACGTTGCCAAGGACGGCTCCACCAAGACCATTTCACGCTCTTCGATCTCCCATCGGTTCCCCATCCCCGGCTGGGCCAGCTGGGGCATCGGCATCGACATCACCGAGCGCAAGGCCGAGGAGGAACGCCGCGCGAAGCTGGAGGACCAGCTGCGCCAGTCCCAGAAGATGGAGGCCCTGGGTCAGATCGCCTCCGGCATCGCCCACGACTTCAAGAACCTCCTGACCGTCATTGCCCTGCACACCGACCAGATCAGGAACGCGGAGACGCCCGAGGAGCGGGAAGAGTCGCTCGCCGCTGCCGGGAATGCGATCCGGCAGGCGAGCACGATGACGCACTCTCTCCTGGCCTTCGGTCGCAAGCTCGACAGCTCGAAGGAGCCGCTCTCTCTGCCCGAGCTGGTGGAGAAGGGATGCGCATGCTGGCCAGCGCGCTCCCCCCCAACGTTCACTTCGAGTTCCAGCGCCACACCGATTCCGCCCTCTGGGTGCATGCCGACCGCAATCAACTGCACCAGGTGCTGCTCAACCTGGTCGTGAACGCCCGCGATGCGATGCCCGACGGGGGCAACCTTCGGGTCGAGCTGGCCTCCGAGTCGAACGCACCGGAAGAGACGGCGGTGTTGAGCATCTCGGACACCGGCGCGGGCATGCCCGCGGAGAGGGTTGCCCGTATCTTCGAGCCTTACTTCACCACCAAGGCGCGTCAGCAGGGGACCGGCCTCGGACTGGCGATCGTGCACGGCATCGTGCAAGAGCACGGAGGCACCATCGCGGTGGAATCCGAGGTCGGACAGGGCACGACCTTTCGGGTTCGGCTGCCCTGCGTGCCGGCCCCCGCCCCGAGCGAGGTGTGTGCTCCTGCCCCCGACTCCCCCAGAGGCGGCGACACGATTCTGCTGGGCGAAAGCAGCCAGCAAGTGCGCCAGATCGTGGCCGCCTCCCTGCAGGGACGGGGCTACGAGATCCTCCAGGCCCGGGACGGAGGTGAGCTCCTGGCCCACATCGACGAGCGCTCGCCCCAGTTGAAGCTGCTGCTGGTCGGCGAGGACCTGGTCGACACCCAGGGCCGACCTGTCCTCGAGGAGGTCCGGCGGCGGGGCTTCAAGATTCCGACCGTCCTGATGGTCAACGACGACGGGGAGGGGGCGCCTCCGGAGCTGGGGGAGGATACGGCCCTGCTCTCGAAGCCCTTCCGAATGTCCCAGCTCGAGAGCGCGGTCCATGGTATGTTGCTGCGCCCACAGGATGACGATACCGGATGACGACACGGGCCATGGACAAGGTCATCACCATTCTCTTGGTTGACGATCACGCGCTCCTGCGCGAGACCCTGCGTACTCGCCTGGATGCCGAAGAGGACCTGAGGGTCGTCGGCACGGCCAACCAGGCCGACCACGCCGTGGACAAGGTGAGTCAGTATCGGCCGGACGTCGTGCTGATGGACATCGACATGCCCGGCAAGAGCTGCTTTGCCGCTGCCCAGGAAATCAAGCGCACCTCCCCTGACACTTCGATCGTGTTCCTGTCGGCCTTCTTCCACGATCGCTACATCGACAGTGCGCTGGAGGCCCAGGCGTCGGGGTACTTGACCAAGGACGAGTCCCCGACGACCATCATCGACGCCATCCGTGCCACTTCTTCGGGCGTGGCCTACTTCTCCCCGAAGGTGCAGTCCCGGATCCTGATCGACAGTCGCGGAGCGAGGCTGGCCGACGCCGGCCAATCGAGGGCCTCCGCCTTGACGGCCCGCGAGCTCGAGGTGCTGCGCTACGTCGCCCGCGGCCTCCCGAAGAAGGAGATCGCGGTCACGATGAACCTGTCGGTCAAGACCGTCAGCCGGCACGTCGAGAACCTGATGAACAAGCTCCAGATCCACGATCGGGTCGAGCTGACGCGCTTCGCGATCCGCGAAGGTCTGGCCGAGGCCTAGGGACCCCGAGCCCCGCCCGTCGGGGCTACTGGGTAATCTGACCGACCTCCGGCGCCCACGGCGCCGCTTCTGGCCGAAGAATCTCCCCATTCGGAGGAGATCGCGCAGAATAGAAGCTGGGTCTCCACCGTTCCGCGCAGCTCCCCCTGGGGCCACCCCCCAGGGGACCAGGGGAATGCGCAGCCGGTGGACCTCTCCCCTTCCAGCCTCACCCGAACCAGGCAACCAAAACGATGAGCCTCCTCCCCGTAGCGGTGCTCCTTGCGGCACCTCTCCCCCTTCAGCAAGTCCAGCAGGAGCCGGACATCCTCGTGCACGGCACACCCTTCCTGCGCTGCGGTTCGCCCGCCGCGCCCGTGGGCGCCTTCCGCCCCGCGTCGGACTGCGCCAGCGGCTCGACCACGATCTCGAGCGAGTACGACCCCAACTTCGTCTACACGATCGACGTCGTCGTGCACGTCATCATGAGCACCGGCGGCGCGGGCAACGTCACCGTGGCCGATGCCCAGCGTCAGATCGAGATCCTCAACGAGGACTTCGGCGCCCTTCCGGGCACGAACGGCGCGCCGGGTTTCGACACGGGGATTCGCTTCCGTCTCGCGACGGAAGACCCGGTCGGCAACCCGACCAGCGGGGTGACCATGCACACGAACGACACATGGTTCAGCGACGGGGGCTCCTACTGGAACTCGCTGAACTGGGACCCGAACCGCTACCTGAACATCTACACCAACTCCGCCGGAGGCGCCCTGGGCTACGTGCCCGGCTTCCCCCAGAGCGGCTCCCTGCACGGAACCCCGGCCGACCGGGTCGTGTGCTTCTGGGATTCGTTCGGTGACACGAGCAACGTCCCCTTCCACCTCGGCCGCACCGCTACCCACGAAGTGGGCCACTACCTGGGTCTCTACCACACCTTCCAGGGCGGCTGCGACAGCGCCGGCTGCTACAGCGACGGGGACCTGATCTGCGATACGAACGACGAGAGTTCCCCCAACTTCGGTT
>JAUIEE010000381.1 GCA_030428965.1 bacterium
CTTGTCGAGTCGACGCATGAGCAGGATGCGCTCCTGGGCGCTGACCACCGAGTAGGGGATGATCTGCTGCAGGGAAGCGGTTTGCTCCGCGTAGTCGCGTTCGACGAAGAAGCCGTGTCTCGTGAGGGTGTCCTCGAAGGCCTCGACGTCGAACCTGCCCTCACCTGTGCCAAAGCGCACAAGTCCGTGGGGATAGAAGGTGGGAAAGAGCTTTTCCCTGGGAACGACGAAAACGAATTCCATGGCACTTGACCGACTACGTCCCAGAGAGCCCGCCAAGGCGAGATCGAGCGGACGATTCTCTCCGAATCCGCTGAACTGTCAAGATCAGGAAGCTTTGGTGCAAAGTCCACCCCATATCTAGTGCAAACCCCCCTGGTGTGGCGGATTCTTACGACTGGGAATCCTGCCGCCTCGCCCAAGGAAAAAGGTGGACGTGAGGAGCCCTTTAAGCCGGGTTCTGTCTCCCCCCGAAGGGGTGGGCGACCATTTCTCTGGGACCGATCTCGCGATCGGCCTCGAACGACCTACCCGAGGGCGAACGCGGGCCATCGCCAGCGCCCTCCTATTTGGTCTTTCTCCAGGTGGGGTTTACCCTGCCGGCCCTGTCACCAGGGCCGCGGTGCGCTCTTACCGCACCCTTTCACCCTTACCTGCGAAGGGTCTCCGCAGGCGGTTTCCTTTCTGTGGCACTTTCCCTGGCCTCACGGCCGGTTGCCGTTAGCAACCACCCTGGCCCGTGGAGCCCGGACTTTCCTCCCCGGACTCACGTCCGGAGCGGCCGCCTTGGACTCCTCACGTCCGGACCCAGCATAGGGCCCTTTCCCCACGGGGAAAAGGCCAGGAAAGCTACCATGGCGCCCATGGGTGGGGTCCTGGCCATCGATCACGGGGAGCGCAAGACCGGTTTCGCCGTTGCGGATCCCCTGCGACTGGCGGTTCACCCCCTGGAGCCCGTGCGCTGCCCGGGCCATGGCGAGGAGCTCCTCGAGCACATCGCGGGCCTCCTGGACGAGCGGGACGTTTCGACCTTCCTGGTGGGGATGCCCTACCTGGCGGGGGGGGAAGAGGGCGGCCGGAGCCGCGAGGTACGCGCCTTCGTGGAACGGCTCGTGCAGCGTTTCCCCGGCCGAGCCCTGTGCCTGCACGACGAACACCTGACGACCAAGGAGGCCGAAGCGCAGTTGCGGGAAGCCGGCTACCGCGGTCGGGAGGCCAGCCAGCTCAAGGACAGCTGGAGCGCCTGGGTCTTGCTGCGCGACTGGATCGAGAGCGGCGAGCCGTCCTCGGGAGAAGGACCTCAGGCGTAGGACGCCAGCACGTCCTCGATCTCCTCGCTGACCTCGGCCACCAGGGCCGAGAAGCGTTCCCGGGGAATCCCGAGTCGGCCGGCGATGGCCGGGGAGAGGGGCGCGGCTCCGCCCGAGTCGATGCAGGCCTGGCCCACGGCCTCCGCGACCGCGTCGGACAGGCAGATCTGGTAGCACAGCCGTCGCCCCCTTTCGGTGGGGGCCGACAGCGGAGCGTGGTGGTAGCGGATGCCCGTGATGATCGAATCGGGCAGGCCCCAGAGGCGGGCGACGAGCGCGCCGACTTCCGCGTGGGTCGTACCGAGCACCTGTTCTTCCACCGCCTCCAGCATGGCACCCGCTTCCTGGGTCGTCTGGCGAATCCGTTGCGCGGCTTCGGACGACACGTGACGGCCGAGCACGAGCTTGCCGACGTCGTGCAAGAGGGCGGCCACGAAGCCCTGGGGCTCCACGGGCACGCGACAGTAAGGCCGTGCATGCTGCATGGTCAGGGCTGCCGCGACGGAGTGGCGCCAGAGCTCCCCTTCGTTCAGGCCGTAGGCCGGAACGGACTGACGCAGGGTCGTTCCGACGGAGGAGCCGACGGCGAGCGCGAGGAGGGTTCCGGGGCCGAGCCGCATGATCGCGTGCTCGACGTCGACGACCGGCGCCCGGGCTCCGCTCCAGACCGAATTGGCGGCTCCGAGCAAGCGGCCGGTCAGGGCCTGGTCGAGCTGCACGGCGTTGACCAGGTCCTCCAGCTGCCACTCCTCATGTCCCAGGAGGCCGCACAGGCGGGCCGCCGTCGGGGAGAGGGGCGCCAGTTCGTGGGCTTCCCGGGTCAGCTGATCGACGAGGACGAGGGCAGGTTCCATGGGGCAGCGGAACTTCTCGGATTCCCGTCGGAGGGACCTGAAAGAAAACGCGTCGTTCCGAGCAAAAGAGCCCCTGGCTCCGGGGAGTTCAGGTCGCCCGTCCGCCCTCTTCCTTCAGGCGGTCGACGATCTTCTTGACCTCCTGGGTCCTGCCCCGCGGGCAGATCAGGGTGGCGTCCCCCGACCGGACCACGACCAGGCCCTCGACGCCGACCAGGGCCACGACCTCGTCCCCGTCGGCGTAGACCACGCAGCCGCTGGACTGCTCGCTGACCAGCTTGGCTCCGGCCCCCAGCACGACATGGTTGCCGTCGGAGTCGGGGGGATGGACCTCGGGCAGGGCGTCCCAGGAGCCCACGTCGCTCCAGCGATAGTCGATGGCCAGCATGCGCACGTTGTCGGCCTTCTCCAGGATTCCGATGTCGACCGGCAGACTGGGAAGGGTGAGGTAGACCTCCTCCAGGGGCCGGTCAGGACCCACGCTCTCGAGCCCGTCCAGAAGATCGGGCAGGTGGCGCCGGTACGCGGCGAGGATGGAGCGTGAGGTCCACGCGAACATGCCCGAGTTCCAGAGCATGCGGCCCGAGGCCAGGAACTCCTCGGCGCGGGCCAGGTCGGGCTTCTCGACGAAGCGTTGCACCTGGTAGACGGGCAGGCCGTCCTGGCGCTCCAGCTCCTGGCCGACCTCGATGTAGCCGTAGCCCGTGGCGGGGTGGTCCGGCTGGATTCCGAAGGTGACCAGGACGTCCCCCGAGCGAGCCGTCCGGCAAGCTGCCTCGAGCGTGGCCTGGAAGCGGTCTGTGGGTTCGATGATGTGGTCGGCGGGCAGGATGATCTGAACCGCGTCGGGGTCGCGCTCGGAGACCGCCCGGGCGGCCAGGGCGACGCAAGCCGCCGTGTTGCGCGCCTCAGGCTCGGCCACGATGTTGGCGGCCGGGAGCTCCGGCAGAGCTGCGCGCACGAGATCGGCCTGGCTGGCCGCGGTCACGACCAAGATCCGTTCCAGGGGGACGAGTCCGTCCAGACGTCGCACCGTTTCCTCGATCATCGGGCGAGCACCGGAGATGGGCAGGAACTGCTTCGGACGTGCGGCCCGGCTCGCCGGCCAGAAGCGGGTTCCCGAGCCCCCGGCCATGATGACCGCAAAGATGTTGTCGCTCATTCCAGGACGTTAGCGCGCTGCGGTCCTGATCGACAGTCCCTTGGAGCCGTACGGGCCTAGAAGCGCTCGTCGAGCGGGGCGAACTCGGGCAAGGGCAATGCCCGGCGGCCCCGCTCGCGGAAGCTGCGCAGGATCTCGAAGATCGAGTTCCGGATGTGGACGCTCGGGCGGACCATGTCTCCGCGGACCGCGATGCGCCACAGGCTGTTGTTCAGCCAGTACAGGATCTTGGTCAGGGGCCCCAGGCGATCCAGCAGGCTGAAGCGGGCCTCGAGGTCGAAGAACAGGCCGCCATCGAAGTCCACGTCTCCGCTGCCCACCAGGTTCAGGATCTTGCTGCGCACCTGCAGCTCGGGCGTGCTGATCACTCCGTCCCGCACCTGGAAGCGTGCTCGCACCCGGTCGAAGATCGCGGTCGAATCCAGTCCGAGCTGACTGAACAGCTCCCGCACGACGGGGATCGACCAGAGCTTTCCATCGTCGAGCCGCATCCACCCGCTTCCGGTGATGCCCAGGAGCTCCTCGGGGCTGCCGCGCAGCCGGAGTCCGAGGTCCAGGCGGCCCTGGTCGGCGAGGGTCGAGTGGAACACGCCCTTGAGCAAGCGGTCGACGCGCACGTCTTCGAGGATGATGCGCAGGTCGAAGGCGTGGGGAGGAGCCAGGGCGACGGCGATCGCGGTCCCGCCTTGGTTCTCACCTCCCAGGGAGAAGATGCGGCCGCCCTCGAAGGAGCCGGCCAGGTCGTCGATCGTGAGCCGGCCGTCGATGTAGCTCACGATCATGCGGCCGTCCTGGATCTCGCGGCCCGCGAGGTCGGCCTCCAGGTCCGTGATCTCACCCCAGCCGCGGACCTTGCCCGCTTCCAGAATCAGCTCCCGCAGGCGCACGTCGGCGCTTTGGATTTGGATGGGAAGGCCCAGTCGCATGGTCAGGTCGTGGGGGCGCAGATCCCCGTGCATGGCGACCTTGCCCTGACCTCCCGCCTCGCCGGTCATGACGATGCGAGCGTTCTCCATGTCCAGCTGTCCCTGCCAGACACCGTCCTCCCGCAGGAGATTCAGGGTGTCCTCCTCGAGGACGTGGGTCAGGTGCTCCTCGTCCAGGGGCAGGTCCAACAGGGAGATCTCGGCCTGCATGCCCAGTCCCTCGGGGTCGGTCCAGAAGCCGCTGCGCTTCAGGATCGGATCGACGTCCTCGATCAGGTGTGCGGCGCCCAGGGGGAAGATGCGCACGCCGGTCAGCTGCACGGGGTGACGCGCGATGCGGGCCTCGATGCGAGGTCCGACCAGGACCTGGCCCGACTGTTCGAGCACGCCGTTCATCTCGTTCAGGGCGAAGCTCGGTGAGACCAGGTCGTTGCCGCGCAGGAAGATGCGGTGCTGGCTCTCGGGCTCCTCTTCGCTCTCGACCGAGAACTCGCTGGTGGAAAGGACGTCGAGGCGGCCGAGGACGTTGCCCCCCGAGAGGTTCTCGCTGTCCCCCATGGCCATCTCGCCCCCGGAGAGGGAGCGCAGAAGGGCCCCCTTGAAGGCCAGGTTCGTGGGGTCGATGCCTGCACCGCGCACCTGCACCCGGGCCAGGCCGGTAGGGGGGATGGTTCCCTCGGACGCGAGCTCGGCGCCATCGGGCCAGCGGCCGGTCAGGGCGAAGCGCACCCTCGCGCTCGGCTCTTCGTCCTGGTGCTGTTCCGTGCGAATCAAGAGTCGGCCGGTCAGGTC
>JAUIEE010000382.1 GCA_030428965.1 bacterium
GGAGGTCGCGGCCGGCCCGGCGCCAAGGGGGCTCGCGAACAGTTCGTGGCTCTCCAGAGCCGCCAAACGGACGTCGTCCTGTTCGGGCAGGAAGAAGACCAGGCCCAGGGCGAAGACGGCAGCCAGGATCGAGAGGGTTCGCCCCATGGGGGCGCCACTGTAGGCAAGTGCCGCGGCCCTTCAAGCGGCAGTGTCGCTGGTTTGGCCCCCGGGGCTCGAATGGTATTCTGGTCCGCCCGTGAACCCGTTTCCCACCACGACCGAGTCCCTGAGCGCACAGCCTCCTGACTGGCTGCCCGAGGCCCTTTTCTGGATCACCCTCGTCCTGGTCCTGGTCGGCATCGTGGGGACGGTGGGCGTTTGGATGCTGGTTCGGGTGGTGCGCGACCTGAGGGGGAGCAGCGCGCGCCTCGAGGCCCTGGACGAGCTCAAGATCCTCGTTCGCAAGCTCGTCGAGGATCGGGACGACCTCGACCTTCGGCGGCTGGAGCACGTGCTCGTGGACCTGCGGGACACGCAGAAGCGCCTCGAGGATTCCCTGGTGCGTGCGATCGAATCGGCTCGCAAGGCCGACCGGGAGGGCTCCCAGGAAGTGTTGCATCCGCATTCGGTGGCCGAGTCCCTGGGCGAGCGCGTCCTCAACCGGCTCCTGGCCATGGGCTACACCCGCGTCCATGTCGTCACGCGGCCCGAGAAGGTGCTCGAGCTCGTCAACAAGGACGGCGAGATCCTGGTCGAGGCCCGCAGGGACGGGGTGCTCCACAAGGGGCGTGTCCTCGTGCGCGGCGGCAGGCTGGCCGACGTCGAGATCAACCCCGCCTACTCGATCTTTCCCTGACCCAAGACCTCCCCATGACCGACACGGCTCCCGTTGCCACCGTCGAACGTCTCGCTCAGTTCGCCGGCCAGACCGTCACCCTGCGCGGGTGGATCTACCACAAGAGCTCGAAGGGCAAGTTGCACTTCGTTCAGCTGCGGGACGGGACGGGAACCGTCCAGTGCGTGGTCTTCAAGAAGAACGTGCCCGAGGAGCTGTTCGAGGCCATCGGCGCCAGCGGCCAGGAGTCGAGCCTGAGTCTGGTCGGGGAAGTCGTCGCGGACGAGCGCGCGCCCGGCGGTTACGAGATCCAGGTCCGGTCGGGAGAAGTCCTGCAGGCCGCCGAGGAGTATCCGATCAGCCCGAAGGAACACGGCGCGGACTTCCTCCTGAGCCGACGCCATCTGTGGCTGCGAAGCCGCCGCCAGTGGGCGATCATGAGGATCCGGGACGCGGTGGTTACCGCTCTGCGGGGCTTCTTCGCCGAGCGGGACTTTCTCTGCATCGACTCGCCCATGTTCACCCCGAACGCCTGCGAAGGGACCTCGACGCTGTTCGAGGTCGACTACTTCGATCGCCACGCCTTCCTGACCCAGTCCGGCCAGCTCTACGCCGAGGCTTCGGCCATGGCCTTCGGCAAGGTCTACTGCTTCGGTCCCACCTTCCGGGCCGAGAAGTCGAAGACGAGACGACACCTGACCGAGTTCTGGATGCTCGAGCCGGAAGTGGCCTTCGCGGACCTGAACGACGTCATGCAGCTGGCCGAGGACATGATGGTGTACACGGTCGGGCAGGTGCTCGAACGTCGTCGCACCGAGCTCGAAGTCCTCGAGCGCGACGTCTCGAAGCTGGAGGCCATCCAGGGGCCTTTCCCCCGGATCACCTACGACGAGGCGGCCAAGATCCTGGTCGAGCACCCCGAGTCCGAGTTCAAGCCCGGTGACGACTTCGGAGCCCCGGACGAGACCATCCTGTCGGAGAGCTACGACCGCCCGCTGATGATCACCCACTACCCGGTGGGCGTGAAGGCCTTCTACATGAAGCGCGATCCCGAACAGCCCGACAAGGCGCTCTGCGTTGACGTGCTAGGGACCGAAGGGGTCGGGGAGCTGATCGGCGGCAGTCAGCGCGAGGACGACCTCGACCTGCTCCTGGAGCGTATCCAGGAGCACGACCTGCCCAAGGAAGCCTTCGAGTGGTACCTCGACCTCAGGCGCTACGGCTCGGTTCCCCACGGCGGTTTCGGTCTGGGCCTCGAGCGCATGGTGGGCTGGATCGCCGGTGTGGAGCACGTGCGCGAGTGCATTCCGTACCCGCGCACGATTTACCGCATCGAGCCCTAGAACCTCTCACGCCCAGCTTCCGCGAAGTCTGCTCGCGAGAGGTTCCGGGATGAGCTCTAGCGTCCGCCCTTCCGGGCGCTACGCAGCAATTCCAGCTCCCGGCGCAGGTCCTCGAGCTGGGTGCGTAGCTCGGAGATCTCGTCCCGTTCGGGACGGCTCTTCTTCCAGAAGTCGGGCTGGGAAGGGGCCGGGGTGTCCTGGGCCCAGGGAAGGCGTTCCTTGTAGCGCAGTGCCTCTTCGAGCTGCTTCTTCAGCTCGACTTCCGGGGTGGCCTCCAGGTACTTGCGGCTTTGATCCAGGTACTTCTGGACGTTGCCTTCGAGGATCGAGCGCAGGTAGTCGGCGTGCGCCTTGTCCCGGGCTCCCAGTCCGCCCTTGCGTGCCAGCTCCTTGTAGTTCTCGAGCGCCGACTTCAGGTCGGAGCGGAAGCCTTCGGGCTGAACCTCGCGATAGTACTTGCGTGCGCGCTCGGGCCAGTCCTGGTCAGGCCTCGGGGTCTTGCGAGTGAACCCTTCGAATCGGTAAGGAAGCTTGGGCTTCTCGGGCGCCACGTTCGGGAACGCGGACCTCTGGCCCAGCTCTCGGGCCTGTTCGGCCGAGATCGTGAGGTGCACCGTCTGACCTGCACGTCGCACCTCGACCCGCACGTCCTGTCCATCGGAGAGGCGCGCCTTGGCTTCGTCCAGGCTGCTTCCACCTGCCGTGCCTCCGTCGATTCCGATGATGACGTCGTAGCGACGCAGCCCGGAAGCTTCGGCCAAGGACCCCTCCGCGACGCCGTTCAAGACCCAGGCCTCGGCCGCCGGAACCGACAGCTGGGCGGCCAGGGCGCCGTCGGGGCGCTCCAGGTAGACCCCGAGCCTCAGGCTCGAGTCCGTGCGGGGGAAGAACAGCTCGTTGTCGGATTGCCCGTAGATCCCGGGCAGGGGAGCCGGACTTGCCGCCAGGGCGAAGGGTTCCGCTGGTTCGAACCTGGCCAGCGGCTCCATGGGTTCGGGCGGAGCCACGTGGGCCAAAGGCTCGAGGGGCTCGAGAGGTTCGATGGGGCTGGCCGGTGCGACGACGACCTTCGCTCCGCCCGAGAGCTCGAGGCCCAGCTCGTCTGGATCGGGCTGAGGCGCTTCGGCCCCTTGCCCCTCGGCCAGGAGAGCGCGCCAGCTATCCACGAGCTTGGCGCCGAGTCCGTTCCCTTCAGAAGGTTCGGGAGCCGGGGCCTGGGGCGCGAGGGCCCAGGCGTAGGCGAGCTGCCCTCCCCAAAGGGTGAGGAAGGAGGTGGCGGCGAGGGTGGCCGCGATGCGACGGGGACGTTTCTCACCCCGGGTACCGGTAACGAGCATGTCGATTCTCCTCTGCAAGAGGTCTTGGGAATGGGCCCACGGAGCGAGGCCTGCGGGTAGAGGTCGACCCACGTCGACCTTCGCAGCGCACTCCAGGAGGGCCGAGGCGTATTGCTTCGTTCGTCCCGTGCGCTGAACGACGACCCAGTCGCAGGACAGCTCGCGCCAATCGTCGAGGCGATGGCGCAGCCAATAGGCGGCTGGGTGAAACCAGAAGAGGGCGACCAGGAGCTCCTGTCCGACCAGACTCCAGCAGTCCCGTCGCTCCAGGTGAACGAGCTCGTGCCTCAAGACACTGGCGATCCAGGTCGAGTCGTGCAGCTCGGTCGCCTGCACGGGCAAGAGCACCGTCGGTCGCAGAAGACCCACGCACGCAGGCACGCGGATCTGTTCGGAGAGCCTGAGCCGGTAGCCCCTGTCCGTGGGAAGCGTCAGGCTTTCCCAAAGACGGAGGGTCTCGGGATCCTCCACGGCCCGCGCGCTCGCCAGCAGCCGGTGGGAGGCTCTCAAACGGCCGAACAGGCGCAGGAGCACGAAGCTCAGCCCCAGGGCGTAGACCCGTCCCAGCCAGGGGGCCCAGGAAACGGGAACCCTGGAGTCGATCGAAGTCCGGGGCGGAGAAGCGGCGGTTGTCTCCGGTTCCAGCCGGGGGAGTTCCGGCACGAAGGGCAACCAGCTCTGGGCTCCTTCGAGTGCATCGAGCTCGGAGGTTTCCGAAGCAGCCGCTCTCTCCGTGGCCCTCGCGGGTTCTCCGGAATCGGAATGGAGCGCCGGCCGCGCTGCCTCGTCGTGGAACCAGGAAACCCGCGGGAGTGCGGGCCGGAACGCCACGGTGGGAGCAACCCGGGTCAAAAGGAGCTGGAGGGGCAGGCTCATCAAGGTCAGGACCAGCAGAGTGCGCAAGACCCCGTAGCTGAGGTCCGGCCGGCGCTTCCAGAGACGGAGCAACCCCGCGGCGAGGACAGCCGCACAGGCCAGGCCGCCCGAAGCCAGGGCGAGTTGGGGGAGGAGCTCGTTCATTGGTCGTCCTCCAGCTGTTCCTCGATTCTGCGTCGCAGGCCCTCGAGGGTGTCCCGGTCCACGGACTCGTGCTCGAGGAGGTGGGCGAGCAAGGGTTCCGCCCGACCGCGGAACAATCGCTCGACGAAGTCGGTGGTCATGGAGTCGGTGGCCTTCTCCTGGGTCCACTTGGCACTGAAGAGGTGCGCCCGCCCGGGGCCGGGGCGGGACTGCAGCACGCCCTTGTCGCGCAGGATGTTCATCACGGTCTGGATCGTGGTGTAGGCGGGGGGCGCCGGGCTGCCCGACAGTTCGTCCACCACGTCCCGTACGGTCCGGGGCTCGGGGTGGTTGGACCAGATCACGTGCATGATCTCGAGCTCGAGGTCGGTCAGCCGCTTCTTGTTGCGCTTGCGGGGCATGGGGCCGGTCTCCTAACGGTTTAGTAGATGGACTATCGGCCGAGGTCGGGGCCTTGTCTACTAAGAAATTAGGAAAAGCGCCCGAGCCCCCGCTCGCGCGCCTGCGCGAGCCCGGGGCAAGAGGCG
>JAUIEE010000383.1 GCA_030428965.1 bacterium
GATATCGCCGGCAGCGCTTGGGGCGGCGATGATCGCGACTACGTCGGCGGCCCCACCGGATCGGGAGTCGGCGTTCGTTTGATCATGCGATACCTCGAGAAGGGCAAGAAGTGACCATGGCTACCCCCGAACTGGTTCCCGGTCTGGCCGGCATTCCCGCCGCCGAGTCGTCGATCAGCTACATCGATGGCCAGAAGGGTCTCCTGGCCTACCGCGGCTACTCGATCGAAGAGCTGGCGGAGAAGAGCAACTTCGAGGAGGTCAGCCGCCTCCTGGTGCACGGGGAGCTGCCGACGCCCGAGGAGCACGAGCGTTTCTCCGCTCTTCTGCGAGAGAATCGGGGACTCTCCGAGCGCATGCTCGACGTGATCCGTGCCCTGCCCGGCAACGGGCACCCCATGGATGCCCTGCAGGCGAGCATGGCCGCGCTCGGCATGTTCAGTCGGGCCCGTGACTACCGCGATCCGGCGCAGCGGGACGAGGCCATCGTGCGCATCATCGGCGCGATGCCGGTGCTCGTGGCGGCCTTCGAGCGCTTCCGTTCGGGGGAGGACTTCATCCCCCCGGACCCGAGCCTGGATACGGCCGCCAACTTCCTCTGGATGCTGACCGGCGAGAAGCCGGACCCTCTGGCCGCCCGGGTTCTCGACGTGGCCCTCATCCTGCACGCGGACCACACCATGAACGCCTCCACGTTCACGGCGCGCGTCGTCGGTTCGACCGAAGCGGACCCTTTCACCGTGGTCGCTTCGGCGGTGGGGTCGTTGACCGGTCCCCTGCACGGTGGCGCGAACGAGCGTGTCCTGCGGGACCTCGAGACCGTCTCGGGCGTGGAGGAGGTCCCGGACTTCGTCGAGGGGCGCCTGGCGACCAAGGGCAAGCTGATGGGCTTCGGTCATCGGGTCTACAAGGTCAAGGACCCGCGTGCGGTCATCCTGCAGGGCCTGGCAAGGGAACTGTTCGAGAAGCTCGGGCGTACGCCCCTATACGATGTTGCCGTGCGTCTCGAAGAAGAGGTCGTCAGCCGCCTGGGTCACAAGGGCATCCATCCCAACGTCGACTTCTACAGCGGCTTCGTTTATTCGAAGCTGGGGATCCCCGTGGACGACTTCACGCCGATCTTCGCCATCGCCCGCACCTCGGGCTGGCTGGCCCACTGGCGCGAGCAGATGCAGGACAACCGCATCTTCCGTCCCGGTCAGGTCTACTCCGGCGAGCACGGCCGCAGCTACGTTCCCATCGACCAGCGCTAGGGCTCTTGCGTCGGGCTCCGGCTCCCTTGTCCCCGGGCCGAGAGCGAGACCCGCAGGGTCTTTCTCCACAAGAGGATGCCGAGCGGTACGGCCAGACCCAGGGTGAGCGCGAGGCTGGCGCTCCTTTCGCTCCAGCCCTGTTCGGTCATCCGGTCCATCCACAACAGGCCCAGGCCGCCGAGGCCCAGGAAGGCCAGGGTGTAGCGTGCGAGCGCTCCTCCGAGCAAGCCCGTCAGGTCCCTCGAGATGCGGATTCCGACCAGCACGCCCGCAGCGTTTCCGAGGGCATTGCCGAGCATCAGGCCCTCGAGCGCCCCGAGGGGAGAGCCGCCGCGTGAGCCCAGGGCGTAGCCGCCCAGGCAACCGGCGATGGTCAGGCTGGCGTTGACACAGGCCATCCGGAAGACGCCCTTCGAGTCGCCCACCGAGAGCAGTGCGCTGCGCGGAGCGTGCTGCAGGATCATGAACCAGACGACGAGGGTCAGCCAGGCACCGATCCGTCCGCCCTCGGCAAAGTCGTCGCTGTAGAGGTAGCCGAACAGCGCCGGGCAAAAGCCGCCGGCCAGGACACAGGTGGTCAGGCAGGCCGGCAGGAAGCGGTCGATTCCCGCTCGGATCGACCTCGGCTGTCGGCCGGCGCTCAGGCGCCCACTCTCGGCGAAGAGCGGAATCAGGATCCGGTTGGAGAGAACCGTCAGGGGCTTGGAGCACTGCAGGACGAAGTTCCAGGCGACCTGATAGACGCCGAGAGCGGCCAGGGGCGCCACGCGACCCAGATAGAGGATGTGGAACTGCTGGGCGAGGAAAGAGGCGATCGTGCCCAGGAAGATCCACTTGCCGAAGCCCAGGAGCTCGCGAATCGCGCCCGGATCCCACTGAAAGCGCAGGCTGAGGTCGCGCAGCAGGAGATGCCCGATCGCCAGCTTGACGATGGACCCGGCCAAGGGGCCCGCGACCAGCGGCCAGACCCCCGGGTCGGGCTGGGCCAGCCAGGCCCAGACCAGGGTGACGAGGATGGAAGTCACGAGGGAGGTCCCATCGAGCAAGACCGGGAGGCGCAGCCTGAGTCCGCGCTCTCGGACGATCAGTCGCGTCGTTTGGAGGCCTCCGAAGACGGCCTCCAGCCCGGCCAAGGGGAGCAGCCACAGCAAGATGAAGGCGCGCTCGTCGTTGGCGCCGTAGAAGACCGAGGCCGGCCAGGCCAGAGCGCAGGCTCCCAGCCAGACCGCGAGTCCCCGCAGGGCCTGCAGGGTCCAGGCCGAATTGAGGAAGGTCGGGTCCCCGCCACGTTCGTGGTAGAGCAGGGAGCCGCGAATCCCTACCTGGGAGAACTGACGCAGGGCCATCAGGGCTGCGCGCAGCACGGCGATCACCCCGAAGTACTCCCGGGCGATGAGGTAGGTGAGCGCGATCTGGCTTCCGAGCCGCAGGAGGCTGTTGCCCGCGACCGAGCCCAGGGCCCACGCGGTGGCCGGCAGAACGCGCCCGGCCAGCTCGCCGTTCTCCGTTTCCCGCATGGAACCGTCGGTTGCGCGGGGAGGATCCTCAGGCCTTCGAGCGGTCATGGGAGCGAGCGGGTCATCCGCGACGCTGGAACCGTGCACGGAGAAGGGGGGGGGAGCTCGAAAGGCTGGACCCTCCCACGCAAGGGAGGCCTGGTTCTCCGGGCGCCTGGGCCCTCAGGCTACTCGCGGCGCACCAGGATGCGGTCGGGGATCTCGTTGCGATCGCCTTCGCGCCAGGGGAAGTGTTGCGCCAGGACATCGGCGCAGGCCCGGGTCCCCGCAATGAGTCCCTCCCGCAGCGAACCTGCCCGGATACCGCCCAGGATGGCCTTGTCCGTCTCGACCCAGCAGTCCTGGGAGACCTTGGCATGGATGCCCTCATCGGCCAGGACGATCGAGCGGTGCTCGAGCAGGCTGACGAACAGCAGCACGCCCGTGCGTTCCTCGGTTTCGTGCAGGCCTGCCTGGAAGAACTCCTGGAGCGCCTGTTCGCAGGCCACTTCGGTGGCCCGCGCTTCGCGGATGAACAGGCGCTTGTAGTCCGGCAAGGCCAAGGCCAGGAGATAGCCTGCGGTGCCCAGGAGGAACTGAATCGTGAGGACCCAGAGGGGCTGATCCCAGGGCAACCAGGAAGCCAACAGGGCGGATCCAAGGAAGAGGACGAAGACCGCGGAGCGCCAGAGGGCTCCGGGATGAGGATCGGAGCGTTCCAGGATGACCGGAAGGATCTCGCCGACGGTGCGCTTTTCGGCGGCCACGATCTCGTCGCGGAGTGCTTCGATGTCGTCTTGGTCCAGGACGCCCACGGCCCGGTAGCGGTGCTGACGCAGGGCGGCGCGTACGAGGGCCAACAAGAACAGGGCCAGGAAGAACAAGAGGCCCCAGTGTCCCACGAACTCGAACCACACGCTTTGAATCGAGTGCCCGACCGAACCCCAGTCCTGCGCTGTCAGAAGTGCCATGACTACCACCCGCCCGAGGCCCCACCGCCCGAGAAGCCGCCGCCACCGCCGAAGCCGCCAAAGCCTCCGCCTCCGAAGCCGCCGCCACCCCCTCCGAAACGTCCACCCCCTCCCCGACCAGACCCCATGCTGGACAGGAGGATCCAGGGCAGGACGCCGCCCATGCCCGAGCGGCGTCGGCCCCGTCCGATCATCGTCATGAGGAACAGAAAGAACATCAGGCTGAAGCACCCGCCCAGGGAGCCTTCGCGGGAGCGGCCCTTCTTGGCACGACGGACGGGACCGTAGTCGCCGCCGATGGCCGCGTGCATGGCTTCGAGGCCGGAACGAATCCCGCCGTAGAAGTTCCCCGCCTTGAACTCGGGTGCGATCACGTCGCGAATGATGCGTCCGCTGATCGAGTCGGTCAGGTTGCCTTCCAGCCCCCGACCGACCTCGATACGTAGCTTGCGATCGTCCCTGGACACCACGAGCAAGGCCCCATTGTTGGCTTCCTGCCCACCGAGACCCCAGCTGCGGGCGACCCTGAGGGAGAAGGCCTCGAGGGAATCCCCCTCCAGGCTGGGGACGGTCAAGAGGGCGATCTCATGGGTCGTACCGCTGCGGTAGGACTCCATCAAGTTCTCCAGAGCCTGCTCCTCCTGCGCGTCCAGCAGGCCCGCCCGGTCGGTCACCCAGCCGTCGTTGCGGGGGACCTCCAGCTCGGCGGGGCCCAACAGGGCCAGGGAAGCGAGGAGCGTGCAGAGCATGGAGAGACTACTCGTCGTCGCCGAAGTCGATCGTGGGGGCCTGGGTCACTTCTTCTTCGAAGTCGAGCTGCGGTACCTCCTGGAAGCCGAAGGCCTTGGCCAGGAGGTTGCCCGGGAAGCTGCGCACCGAGATGTTGTAGTTCTTGACGCCGTCGATGTAGTCACGGCGCGCCACGGAGATGCGATTCTCCGTTCCCTCGAGCTGGTCTTGGAGGGAGAGGAAGTTCTGGGTCGCCTTGAGCTGCGGGTAGTTCTCGGCGACGACCAGGAGGCGCTGCAGGGCGGATCCCAGCCCGGCCTGGGCTTCCATGAATCGTTCCAGCTGGGAGGGGTCCTGGGTGATGTTGTCGGGCAGGTTGATCTGTCCGACCCGGGCACGGGCCTCGGTCACCTCGGTGATGGTGGACTTTTCGAAGTCGGCGGCCCCCTTGACGGTCTCGACCAGCTGGGGCACCAGGTCGAAACGTCGCTTGTACTGGTTCTGGATCTCACTCCACTTGGCTTCGACCCCCGACTGCTCGGCGATGATGGAGTTGTACTTGAAGACGCTGCAGCCCCCGGCGAAACCCAGGA
>JAUIEE010000384.1 GCA_030428965.1 bacterium
CAGGCCCTGGGAGAAGGCCGTGCGCAGGTCCTCGAGGGGCACGTTGGCCGTTTCGGTCTGGTTGCGGATCTCCGCCACGGCGATGTCCGCGGGCTGGGCAGCCTCGAGCCCCTCGGCGGGCAGGAACTGGGTGGAGCGATCGGGCCCCGGGGTCTCCAGGGTCGTGCAGCCCGAGGCCAGGAGGGCGAGCAGAAGGCTTCCCGCGGTGGTTCTCATCAGGTGATCCTCTCGTAGTGACGCGACCAAGCGCGGAGTATAGCCGGTCGATCAGGGTTGATCGAAGCTCACCTGGGCGGACTCTGCAAACAGCTCTCGCTCCCGGGCGATCTCGGACCAGAGGAAGAAGTCGGGCTGGAAGCCGACGAAGGTGTGGGAGCGCAGGACGCACCCGATCCCACCGTCCGAGAGGGCCGTTCCCCCACCGGGGACAAGGTCGGGAACGTGCAGGACCACGCTGCCGGAGGAGCCCGGCTCGTCCAGGCGCCACAGGCTCCAGCCGCGGCCGGCCGAGTCCTCCAGGCGGGCCTCGTACAGCCCCTGACCACCGGGAATCGTGTTGTCGAAGACCAGGTTGTAGCTCGCCCCGCCGCTGCCGCCGCCGGGCGCGGGGCTCGAGAGCTGGGGCACCCGGGTCGCCGTGGTCGTCCCGGAGATGGCCGAGACCCGCTCCCGGCGCACGGAGCGGTTGCCGCTCGCGTCGGTGAGCTCGACCCTCAGGTAGGGGTCGGGATCCAGGTTGTTCTCGAAGAAGCCGCCGCTGCCCACCGCCCCGGGACGGCTCGAACGCACGGTCCAGACGTCGGGCGCATCGGCGAAGGCCTGGCCGATCCCGGTCGGAACGGGCCCCTCGAGGCCGGGGGCCAGGGACTCCACGCTAACCCGCAGGTCTCCGCCCGAGATCGGGTCGGGCACCAGGGAGAGCACGTCGAGCCCGGTGATGGCGCTGGCGTCCACGATCAGCTGGGGCAGCTCGACCGGCAGCTCGCTCGTTCCGGCGCGCGCGTCGGTCAGGAGGAAGGGCAGGCTCAGCTCGCTGCTCTGGCTCTCGCCGCCGGCGACCGTCGGAACCGGGAGCACCAGCTCGAAGGCCTCGATCGCGAGCACCGGGTTGTAGCCGGTCCGGCTCTGGGCGAAGTCCCCCGAGAGCAGGGTCTGGGCACCGAGTCGCCCGGGCAGGATCGCCTCGGGCCCGAAGGGACAGGAGAGCGTGTCGCTGAAGGGGTTGCAGTTCGCCGGCTCGAAGAACGGCCGCGGGCCGTCGGGTCGACGGGTGTCCCCCACCGCCTTGTCGGCATTGCGCAGCGTGGCCGAGACCACCGAGTCCTCGGAGGTGACCTCCCCCAGAGCCGAGGCGCTGGCGGTCAAACCGACCGGCGTCAGCGGAATCGAGATCGTGTCGGCGGGAATGCCCGCGAAGGTGAACAGGTCGTAGCCCGCGAGGTCGATCGTGAGGAGCGTCCCGACCGAGGGAGCCGTCGGCGTGGTGATCGTGGCTCGACCTTCGGCGTCCGTGGCGAAGACGCCGTGGAACGGAAAGCCGATGTCGTCGCCGTCGTCGCCGTGGACGAGGATCGCCGCACTCTCCAGGGCCTCCAGGGTCACGGCGTCGAACACCTCGACGTCGACCATGTCGCCGGGATCGTAGCTTCCCCCCACGCCTCCGACCTGGGTGTAGACGCCGCTCAGGGCCCCCGTGCTCAGGCGATTGAGGGCCTGGTCGAAGCCGCTCAGCGAGAAGGAAACCGTGCTGTCCATGTCGGTGGGATCGATCAGGATCCCGCCTCCGATCGGGCGCGCGATGAAGCTGCCGTCGGGCCCGCTCCCGATCACCGCGGCGTCCGCGCCGGTGCCGTTGTCCCCGAGCTCGGTGCTCGTGATCTCGACCCGGCGCAGGGGCTCGGAGGCCTGACCGGTGATCACCAGCCCCCCCTGGTCCGAACGGACGATGCTGACGCTGCCCATCAGCGAGGGGCGCTCGGTGTCCTGTAGCGGATCCTGGATGCCCGGGCTGACCGGATCGATGTCCATCACCGTGAGCGGGGAGACCATCGTGCCGCGCTGGTAGTGGAAGGCGAAGGAGACGGCGCCGTCGAGCAGACGGGGAACGATGGGCGCCGATCGTAGGGTTGGATCGATCTCCGAGAACTCGATTTCGAGGCTGGCCAGGGCCGCGTCGACACCGACGACGCGACGCAGAGCGATCAGGTCCTCGGTCTCGTCCATGTTGCCGTCGGGATTGTTCGTACCGATCATGAAGAAGACCACCTGGTCCCCCATCACGCGGTTCGTGCCCAGATCGACGGCCAGGGTCAGCTCGTTCGGATCGCCCTGGGTCAGGTTGCGCAGACCGATGGCATCGGGCGGATCGCTCGCGAAGCGACTGGCGGAGGGCGTCGCGAAGGGAGTGACCGTGAAGTTCCGGGTGGTCGCGGTCAGGGGAGCCATGCTCTGGTCCAGGATCCCCGCGGAGAGCGCCAGGCTGATGGCTCCACCCTCGGCGAAGGGAACGGCGGTGCCCGAACCATCGACGCTGCGGTAGCGGAAGACGCGCGTGTCCGCCACGCCAGCGACGGTCGCCGGCTGGGGAGGAGGATCGGAGGCGGGATCTGCCCCGTTCACCTGCACGCTGAAGCTGGCGTCGGTCACGCTGGCCTGGAGTACGGGCCGATCGAACACGACCACGATCTCGCCGGTGTCCCCCACGCCCGTCGCGCCCTCGGCGGGGAAGGTCCCGATCACGCTGGGGTTGGTCGCCGGAGTGTCGGTGACCGTGAAGCGCGCGACCTCGGCGCCGCTCGCAAGAGCCAGGGCGTCTCCGGTCAGGTCGATCACGTCCGTGCTCGAGGTGCGGCGAACGACGTAGTCTCCGGGATCCAGGGGCGCGCTGGGCAGCAGCACCAGCGCGCGCCCGTTCCCGACCAGGGATTCCTGCAGGACGACGGGCATGACCGGGCCCACCATGGTGTCCGGCACCAGCTCGAAGGCCCCGGCCACGGTGTCCGGCGCGAGGGTCTCGTTGAAACGGATCAGGATCGGGGTGTTCGGGTGCGCCTCGCTCTCCCCGTCGGGGACGACGTCGCCCTCGATCTCCGGAGCTCCGAGCACGATCCACTCGCCCTGAGCCGGCAGAATGGCGGGGAACTCGGACGGATCGTTCATGGGGTCGTCCGGTCCGGGGCCGCCGCAGGTCCCGTTGAAGACGCAGGAGACGTTGTCGTCGCACCCCCCCAGGAGGCCGAGGGCGGCCGAGCCGAGGAGAGGAGCCCAGAGGCGAGAGAGACGGATGTGCGGGGACAAGGGCGTGGGCCTTTCGAAACGCGAAGGGACGATTGGGGCGGACACGAGGTCCGACGCACGGGAACCCAGGGTATTCCCACCCAGGGTACGGCAGCCTGGAGTCCAGGGAACCGGGGGGGCAGTTTCGGCAAGGAATCGTTAGAATTTCCCGCTTATCCGCCGGGCGAGGCAAGCCCGGACTAGAGGTTGCAGGCCCTCGGGTCCTCCCCTCCTCCGACTCCGCCGCGTGCGGAGCCATCCTCACCCTGGATCACGATGTCTCTCTCCCCCGTTCGTCCCGGGCTCGTCAGCGCCCTCTCGCTCTTCGCCCTCACCGCCTGCGGCAGCACCCCCGAGCCCCCCCAGACCAGCGCGGCCCCCCCCGCCACGATTCCGGGCAGCTCGGAGGTCGACACGCCGTTGCGCAACGTCGAGGGCGCGGACATCGTCCGGCTGATCCAGGAGGGCGATTACGAAAAGGCCCACGAGGAGCTCGGCCAGATCCTCGTCGAAGGCTACCTCGAAGACGCCCGTGACCTGTTCGAGGGAGGCGCCCCCGAAGACGGCCTGGTCCTGGTCGATCGCGCCCTGTCCCTGGACCCGGGCAACGACGCCGCGCGCAAGCTCAAGGGCGCCGGCAGCATCCGCCTGGCAGAGAAGGGCATCTCCGAGGGACTGTCCTCCCTCGTCGTCGAGGGAGCGCTGATGGACGCGCTCGACTACTACAAGCGCGTCGACCGGGACGCGGAAGCGCGCTTCGGTGCCAGCCGCGCCGCCTGGCTCCTGGGCCGCCCGGAGGAAGCCCTGCAGCACGCCCGCGACGGCATGAGTTCCCTGCGCGAGGAACCGGTCGAGCTCAGCGTGGTTCCCGAGCGCGTGCTCTCCGAGGCTGCTTTCAGCGCCTACACGAGCGCGCGCAGCAAGGAACGCGGCGAGGACGCCCAGCAACTGTTCTCCGAGACCGAGGAGGCCCTCTCCAGCCTGCTCGGGCGTGAAGCCACCGACCCGTGGGTCTGGGGCAAGCTGGCCGAGCTCTACGAGTGGGAGGAGATGTACGACGACGCCCGGTCGGTCCTCGAGCGTGGACTCGACCGCGCTCCCGAGGACACGGGACTGTTCGAGAAGCTCGGGCGCGTGACCCGCAAGGCGGGCGGTTCCCCCGCGGCCATCGAGGCTTTCGTGCAGTTCAACGAACGCCACGCGGACCATCCCCTCGGCCTCTGGTACGAAGCCAAGGAGCGCTTCGACTTCGCCACCCAGAACCTGCTCGCCTCCACCCCCACCCCCGAGCAGTACGAAGAGGCCGAGAGCCTGTTCGCGGCCTGCCGCGAACTCGAGGAGACCTACGCGGACTCGTGCAAGGGCTACGAGGTCATGTGCCGCAACGGCATCGGCTGGTGCCTGTACCAGGCCGGGGACCTGGCCGGAGCTTCCCAGGCCTTCCGCTCGATGGAAGACGTGCTCGAGCGCGGCATGGAGTGGAAGATCGACGGGCAGCTGTTGTCCGGCGTGCAGGGCCTCGAGTTCGTCGGCGGCGGCTACAACGACAAGGCCCAGTACGTCGAGGCCGGGGACACCTTCAGCCTGCTGCAGGACTACCAGCCCGAAGAGGCGCGCTGGGCCAACAATGCCGGCTTCTTCTATCGTGATGCGGCCGTGGAGCTGGAGTTCCGGGGACGCAGGCTGTGCCACGCCGCCCACGGTGGCAAGGTGAGCGAAGCCCTGGCCGCCGAGATCGGTCTGACCGGCGAGCCCACGGGAA
>JAUIEE010000385.1 GCA_030428965.1 bacterium
GCAGTCCAGCGACGCCCAGCCGCGCTGGATCGCGAGCAGGAACGAGGGGCGGACCATCACGAGCCTGGTCCTGGCAACGCCCGAGAGCCACGCCTACCTGCTCGAGCCTCCCGTGGCCCCGACCGTCGGGGGGGATCTCGTCTACCTGAATCGACTGGCCGTGAGCACGGACGATTTCGAGGTGCAATGGCGCGGCGCCGGGGCTTCCCTGTTCTCTCCGGTGCCCGCCCGGAACAACCTGCTCGTGGTGGATCAGCCCAACCGGCTGATCGCGCTGCGGGAGAAGGAGCGGCGCCTGGGGCGCTCGGAAATCGCGGCCCTCGAGATCGCCCACCAGCTCGAGAACCGCCTGGCCGAGAGCTACGCGCGCCTGGCGGCGGACTCCATCGCCACGGGAGACCTCGACCTCACGCGCCGGCTGATCGGCGAGGCCACGCGCCGGGAGGCGCGCGGCAGGAACCTCGAAGCGGCGCGACAGGGGCTGGCGCGACTGGAGGCCCAGACCCGCGCACCTCGCATCGACGGCGCCAAGGTGCGACGCATCGAGAATGCCGAGCAGGAGCTGGCCGCGCTGCCCATGCGCAAGCTGACCGACCAGGCCCGGGAGACGTCCGACCGGGCCCTGAAGATCGCCATCCTCGACACGATCCTCCAGCGGGACCCCACGAGCCTGGAGGCGAGCCACATGGTGCGCGAACTGCTCCCGGCCGATGCTCCCGTGCTCAGCCCCTTCGATGCGAGCAGCTGGTTGGAGTTCCTGCGGGCCCAGGAGCGCGCCCCCGTTAGCTTCGTCTCGATGCCCGGCAAGAAACCCGCCAAGGGAGCGCACGAGGAGCACACCCTGTTCGAGGAGAGTCGGCACTGGCGCGGCGACCTCAGCGGCTATCGCTCGGATCGGCTGTTCATCGTCACGCCTCCGGGCCGGCCGGGCCCGGTGGCTCGGTCGCTCTCCATGGGCGAGCTGGTGTGCGATACCCTCGAGGAGATCTTCGAACCTCTGGGTAGCGCGGCGTCGAACTCCCGAAAGCGCGAGGCCCTGACCCTCTACCTGTACGAGACCCAGGAAGAGTACATCCAGCAAAGCCAGCGCGACCGCAGCCTGCCCGAAGTCGCGCGCGGCTGGACCGCCGGGCACTACAGCCCGTCCGAGAACCTCTCGCGCATGTTCGTACCGGCCACGGACGACATTTCGTTCCGGTTGCTCGACGTCTACGCCCACGAGCTCACCCACCACTGGTTGGCGGCCCGGGGCCCCTTCCAGCCCGGGCAGCGCAGCGGCAGCGTCCGTCTTCCCGGCTACTGGATCGCCGAGGGCTTCGCCACCATGGTCGAGGAGTTCGACCTCGACCCGGAGGCCCAGACCTGGTCCGCGGACAACCCCAGGGCACCCAGCCTCGATGCCGTGGCCAACGCCAAGGCCGATCAACTGATCCCCTGGGAGAAGCTCTTCCGCCTCTCCAAGGAGGAGTTCCTCGAGCTCTCGGGGGAAGCGGATCGTGCCGTGGCGCTGTCCTGGAGGCTAGGCGTGCACGCGGAACGGAGTGAGATCCAGTTCTTCTACGCCCAGGCCGGGGCCGTCTGCCACTACCTCTTCCAGGCGGAGGGAGGACGCTACCGGCGCCCGCTCCTGGAGTACGTCCGCGCCTGGTACGAGGGAGAGCCCGGCCTGCTCGACTTCGAAACCACTTTCGCGATCCGCCCGGAGCTCCTGGGTGCCCGGGTAGCCGAGTTCGCGCGCAAGGCCTCGGGCGGCTAGCTGTCCGGAGCGGCTCAGCGCTCGGGGGCGGGCTTCACCGTGAGGTCGTCGAAACGGGTGGTCGCATCGGCCTTGGTCCACAGGCCGACCCCACCGGGTCCACGCAGGGTCGTGTCCGTTGCGTGCAGCAATTCCTGTCCGTCGAACCAGCAAGTGATCGAATCGCCCACGTGCCGCACCCGGATCGTGTGCCAGCTCTTCGTGTCGGCCCGGACCCGAGCCGTATCGAGCTGACGCCGCTCACCGTCCTGGATCGAGTAGACGCGGAAATTGTCCTCGAGCGGATTCCAGCGGGCGGCGTAGTAGTCGTTCTCGCCGCCGACGCGCCAGGCCGGGCCTCCGCCCTGGTCTTCGGTGCCTCCGTCGATTCGTACGGCAACCTGCACGTCGACGTCCGCGAGCGAAACGGCAGACGTCCAGCAGAGGTTGAAGGCCTGGCCGTAGTGGCCGCGGGCGTCCGTCAGGGCGAGAGCGTTGGGAGAGGAAGGCGCCGTCGCGTCGGGCAGGCGTTCCCAAACGGCATCCGCCGACCCCTTGCGTCGGTTGCTGGTCCCGAGCTGCCAGCCGTCGGGGTGCAAGCCGCTGCCGTCGTCGAAGCCGAAGGTCCCCGACCGAATCGCGGCGGAGTTCCCGGACGCGCTGTCACCGGCGCCGTCGGCGTGGCACGCAGCCAGGACGAGCCCCAGAAAGAGCAGCCGGGCAGGAAGAGAGAAGCGCGGGCGATGGGATCGTTTCAATTGCGGTATTGGTCGTGGCACGAGCGGCAGGTGCTCGAGAGCGTCTGGTAGGCGGCGTACGCGTCGTCCATGGTACCGCTTCCCGCCTCCATCGCGAGGACGGAGTCCCGCAGGGCCGCCGCCTGCGCCTTGGATTCCTGCATCCACCGGCGGAAGTCCTCGGGCCGGGTCGAGACCTCTTCCAGCGCACCGGCCCGCTCGAACAACTCGGCCAGCTTGACCGACTCGTTGGCCACGTTCAGGTCCGGGTGGTTCGGGTTCGGCTTCCAGTCGTTGCGAGAGGCCGACTTGACCGCACCGTGGGCACGCGCGATCTGGACCATGGCCCCCGCGACTCCATCGAGGGGATCGGCCGAGGGGAAGTCCCACTCCATCGAGCGCGTCTCGTTCTCGGCGGGAACCTCTCCGAAGGCAACCCGGGCGTACAGTCCTTCGTAGCTCGAAGACGTTCCGCACCACTGGCGCATCTCGGCCACCGCCTCCTCCCGGGGCACCCCGTCCAGAAGCAGCCGTCCGATCGCGGCCGCGGCCGGACCGCGGTGCTGACCGTGGTAGCAGTGCACGTAGAACGGACCTTCCTGCTCGCGGAAGGTCTTGGTGATCTTCGCCACCTCCTCGTCCGTGATGCCCTTGTACTGGATCGGCACGTGCACGTACTTCATGCCGTACTCGGCCGCCAGCTCCGCGTCGGGCACCTTGCCGTCGACCGAGAGGATCGTGCGCACGCCCTTCTCCTGGAGAATCCGGAAAGCCTCCTCGTTCTCCGGCTCTCCCCCCGAGATGATGTTCTCGCTCAGCTCGTACACGTTGTGCAGCGCAGGATGGTCCTCGGGATCCGTTTCCGGGAGCGCCAATCGACCTGCGACCTCGTAGGCGCTGCTGGATCCTGCGCTCAAGGGCGCATGCACGACGCTCGGGGTCGGGCTCACGCCGCCCGCCAGCGACGGGCTGTTCCGACACGCGAGCAGCCCGAGGCAGGCACTGGCCAGGAGGAGCGAGGAGTGGGCTGCAGGGCGAGAGCGGAGGGTCATGGCGTGGGAGCTTCCGTGGCTGGAAATCGAGGAGGGGGGCAAGCGGGCCTTCGACCCAGCGGACAGAAGCAAGTAGCGTACCAGGGCCGGGGCTTCTGGCAACGGTCCCAGCTTGCCACGGCCCTGGCGGCCCCGTGGGAGAGGCCCCGAATCCGGTTTTCGGGGGCCTCCCCGCGGCTCCACCCGGGTCGGGTCACGCAGACGGCAAGGAGCGCCCCGCCCGCGAAACACGACGGCCGCACGGGCGGCCAGGACAGGGCCTACCTACCCTGGGCCGTACCTTCGAAGTAGCCCTGGATCTTCGGCCAGAGGTACGCCGCGGTCTGTTTGCCGGTCGTAAGCCCGACCTCATTGTCCGTGCGGATGTGATAGCCGCCCATCAAGCGAGACAGGGCAGCCATCTCGGCGACCCCCCAGAAGGTCGGGAGGTCGAGCGTGACGTCGCACGTCAGGCCTTCGGCCAGGGTGCCGTGCTTGGCCTGCATCTGGGCGCAGGAGAACGCCGCCTCGGTCAGGGCTCCGGCCTTGCGCTCCTCGACGTCCCCGTACCGGGCGCTTCCCGTGAAGAGCTCCAGCATGGTGGAGCAGGCGGCGCTCACGGTGGCGTGGCCCGAGGTGTAGCCGGGAAAGGGCGGCGTGATGAAGGCCGCCGGCGAGTAGGGCACCCACTGATCGCCACGGATCTTCCCCACTCCCTTGCCGGGGCCGAGCCAGCCCTCGACCTCGTCGTCCGCGTAGTACCAGCGCACCAGCGTCATGGGGCGCGAGGAATCGTAGTAGCGCTTGCACTCCCACGAGACGATGAAGGCGTCCATGGCGGTGTTCGCCACGGCCATGAAGAGCTTGGTGTCCCGATCGAGATCGTTCCCGTCTCGGCGCGACACGGACATGGCAAAGCGCAGCCAGTGACCCGATTGACCGGTCGAGCGAGGCCCGTCACGCATGAACTCGACGATGGCCTTCTCCTCGACCGTCAGGTTGGCGTTGAAGCGTATGCACTCGTCCACTTCCTGCACGAGCTCCTCGCTCCCCACGAGCGGAGGAGGTCCTGGGCGAAACTGGTCCGCGCTCTCCAGCCCAAAGGGCGTCACGCGGTACCAGTGTGGACAGAGGAAGCCCGGGTAGGTCACGTCCCCTTCGTCATCCACGAAGGGCAGGGGCTGCCAGCGGTCGGGATCGATGATGCGATCGACCGGGTTGACGGGGCGGTAATAGGTGTAGTCCGAGTAGGGTTCACCGCTGGATCCCGCCTCGTCTCCGAGCTGGTTGGCACCGTCATGGTGGCGAGCGGCCAGGACCACCTCGGCGACTCGGTTGCCAAGGCCCTGGGGTGTCGTCACGTCGGTCGAGGTATCGCCCGGGTCCAAGCCCCACTGGGCGAACAGCGCGGTCGTGTTGCGCGTGTCGTCCGGATACTGATCGACGACCGTTCGGTACATGGCGTAGGCCATGGCCGTCCGCTTGTTCTCCAGGGTGTGCTCCGCCGAGGGACGCCTCAGGTCGCCACCGG
>JAUIEE010000386.1 GCA_030428965.1 bacterium
GACCAGATCGGGACGGGAAGCGGCCAGCGAAACCAGCTCTTCGGGATCCGTCTCCAGGTCGTAGAGGTAGCGCCGCTTGGTGTCCCACTCTTCGATGAACTTCCAGCGCCCGTCGAAGAGCAGCATCACCTTCTCGCCGTGGTAGAAGGTCCCCGTGGCGAGTAGAGCCTCGGGCTCGGGCTCCGGTCCTTCCCAGTACGGCCGCAGACTCGGACTCGAGTAGCGCTCGGGACGGGCCTCTCCCACCAGGTCGGCGATCGTCGGGGTCAGGCTCTCGGTCGACACGGGATGGTCCGACGTCCGTCCCGGGCCCTTTCCCGGCAGCTTGAAGGCCAGGGGCACCCGCAGCACCTCGTCGAACAGGGTGTGGCCGTGCTCGTAGTTGCCGTGCTCCCAGAACTCCTCGCCGTGGTCCGAGGCGAAGACGATCAGGCTGTCGTCGTAGAGACCCTTCTCCCGCAGGAGGTCGAGGATGCGTCCGATGTTCTCGTCCGCGTAGCGGATCTCGCCGCGGTAGAGCTCGCGCACCCACTCCCGATCCTCGTCACCGACGTGCTGGCGCCCGGCCTGCACGTTCGTGACCGTGTCGGGATCTCCCCAGAACAGGCCCAGACCGTGCCGGGGAGGCGCTTCGTCCACGAAGTGGGCCGGCGGCGCGTAGGGCCAGTGAGGATCGAGGATGTGGACCCACAGGAAGAAGGCCCCCTCCTGGCGCTCGATCCAATCGACGGCGGCGTCCCCGATGGCTTCGGTGGACGGAAACAGCTCGGGGTAGCGGTCGGGCTTCCAGCGGCGCAGCAGCTTGACGCCGAGACCGATGCCGTAGTCCATGCGGGCCGGGAAGGCGTAGTCGTCGAAACCCTGATGGAAGTTGAACAGCGGCTCGAGGTGCACGTTGAAGCCGAGCCCCCCTGTGCGGTAGCCCTTGCCCCGCAGGGTCTCCGCCAAGGTCTCGATCTCCTCGGGCAGGCGCACGCGCTTGGAGGTCGTGCCGTGCACCAGGGGAGACAGACCGGTCAGGATCGTGGCCAGGGCCGGCTTGGTCCACGGCGCCGCCGAGCGAGCGTTCTCGAAGACGACGCTGTCGGCCAGCAGGGAATCGATGGCGGGGGTCGCCACCCCTGCTTCGCGCCCCGAGAGGAAGTCCGGTCGCAGGGTGTCCACGGTCAAGAGGATCACGCTGCGCGGCAGTCCGGCGGCGACCTCGCCGCGCCCTGGGGCGGGGGCCTTGCGCAACCACGGGGCCAAGGCCGGGGCACCGAGAACGAGCACGTAGAGCACGGCCAGGCTGGCAAAGCTGCGCGGCCCGCCGCGGCGGGCCAGGGCCACCCAGGCCGCCAGCCCTAGCGCACCCAGGAGCGCCAGACCGAGGAGTCCGACCAGGCCCTCGGCCCGGTAGTTCGCCCACCACGCCACGGGCACCAGGGCCGCTGCTCCCCAGGGAAGGCAGAACAGGAACGAGCGCAGCAAGGCGTTCCCCAAGGGAGAGGCCGCCAAGCGCTGGCCCCCCAGATAGGCCACGCCCAAGAGCGAAAGGCACAGGCCGAGGAGGAGCGTCCACAGGATCGGGGTGTGGATCGCGGGCAGGCTACCGCCCAGGGCTTCGATGGGCTGAAGCAGGCCGAACAGGAGCACGATGGCGCCGCCGAGGGTCAGCTCGAGGGGACCGGGGTCGAGCCGACGTGAGAGGGGAAGCCCCAGGAAGAGGTAGACCCCGAGACCCGCGAGGACGGCCAGGACCAGGGTCACGGCCTGGGGCAACAGGAGCTCCGCCGGCTGCGCGAAGGCCCTCGGGCGATCGAGGACGCTGGCCGCCATGTGCAAGAGAGCCGCGGCAGGTGGCGTCCAGAGGAAGAAGGCCCCCCAGGAATGGGGCCGCGAGTCCGGAGAGAGCTTCATCGATACCCTGCGGCCTCTCGAACGGACCACCGGGCTGTTGTCGACCGCGCTCCGCGCGACCTTGAGCCCAGCCTCCGAGCTGGATAGCTTCCCGTCGGTACCGCGCGGGCACCATAGCGGACCTCCCCATTAATGAGAACCCACCTCGACCTCCCCGAAGGCGAAGGCTCCGGGCCGTGCATCGTCTTCACCTTCGGCTGGGCCCTGGGAAGCCGCCAGGGCGTCGCGCGGCACTTGCGCGAGCTGGCCACCCACTGTGCCCGCCAGGGGGCGAAGGTCTATCTCCTGTGCGTCTCCACGGCGGGCTACTCGAGCTTTCCCAGGCCCTCCCTTCCCCCCGAGATGGAGGGTTCCGAGTACGACCGAGAGCTAGCCGAGGAGGGTGTCAAGGTCCTGCGCGTGTCGCCGCACCCCCTGCACTGGCTCCTGGACGGTCGTTGCGTGAGGCGCGCCGTGAAGGAGCTCATGGACCGGGAACGGATCGACGCGGTGCTCGGCATCTACTACGAGGCGGCCTACCTGCCGGCCCTCTTGCGCGACACCTCGACGACCTTCGGCTTCGTCGCCACCTGGCAGTCCTACCGCATGGCCCTGTCGCCCGAGCGCAACGGAAGCGGAGTCAAGGGCTGGCTGCGGGCCCAGATGAACCAGCGCTTCATCATCGAGCCCTACCGCCAGGCTGAGATCCACTTCGCCAACTCCCAGTTCACCCGGGGGGAGCTGACCGAGTTCGTCGGCGTGCAAGACGAGCGCGTGCGGGTCACCTACCTCGGGGTCGATCCCTCCTGGTTCGAGGTCGAGCGCCAGGAATCGGAGGCGATCCGCGACCTGTTCTTCTTCGGTCGCCTCGTGCGCGAGAAGGGCATCGGAGACACGATCGAGGCCCTGGCCGAGCTCGCCCGCAAGGGCGTGCGAGATTGGAAGCTGCGCGTCGCGGGGTCGGGCAACGAAGCCCACGTCCGAGAGCTGGCCCGCAAGGGGGGCATCGAAGATCAGGTCGAGCTGATCGGCCACCTGGACGATGCGGGCCTCAAGCGTGAGCTTGCCCGGGCGCAGCTCGCGATCTTGCCCTCGTACTCGGAGTCCTTCGGGCTGGCGATCGCCGAAGCCCAGGCCACCGCTCTCCCGGTCGTGGCCTACGCCGCCGGGTCCGTTCCCGAGGTCGTCGCCGACGGGGAGACCGCCTGGCTCGCCGCGACAGGCAACGTGCAAGACCTCTCGCGCTGCATCGGCCAGGCCATCGAGGACCCGGCCGCGACCCACGCGGCCGGACTGCGGGGCCGTGAACGGATGCGCACCGAGTTCGGCTGGGACCAAGCCGCCCGCAAGCTCTTGCTCGGGCTGAGAGAGCTGCGGGCCAAGCCCGGCACCTAGATCGAGTCGAGTCCCCAGGCGAAGGGCTCGAGGGGCAGCTCCGCCGCGGCGAGGCCGAGACGTCCCAGGAAACCCTCGATCTCCGGTCGAACCTGCCGGTTGCCGAACAGCAGGGTCAGCACGCCGTCGTCGTTCATGAAGACGGACTGGTCGGGACCGGCCACGCGGTAGCGCTGGCCCTCTTCGGTGTCGACCAGCGACACCTCGGCATCCGGCACGCAGCGCTGCAGCAGCGCGCAGGCCGTCTGGCGGTCGAGGATCTTGCCGAGCCCGAGGATCCCCAGGGTCGAGTGCACGCCGCAGGTCGCCAGCCTTCCGATCAAGTCGGTGGCGCTGGCCGGAGCCATCACGAACAGGGAGCCGTCCCCCTCACCGAAACGGTGGTGGTGGAGGGCGCGCACGAGGGCGAGCACATCCCTGGCGTCGCCGCCCCATTCGTGCACCGTGTCGGCGAGGTCGCGGCCGCGCCCCATGCAAGCGTAGGCGCGCACCTGACCATCGCGTTCCAGCACGAAGGTCTCCATGCCGGGGCAATCGAGCAAGGCCGTCGTTTCGCCCAGGCTGCGATCGACGCGGTGGTGGTGACGCAGGTAGAGGTCGTGGATCGCGGAGACGTCCTCGGCGGACGAGCTGCGTGCCCCCTGCGGGTGGGGAAACTTGAGGACGTCGCTCTCGGTCACGACGAAGTCCATCTCCGTCCCCATCGGGGCATAGCCGCGACCGATGTAGTACTCGGCGTCGTCCGCCCACAGGAGGGCGAAGGCGCACCCCTCGGCCTGCAGCTGCGCCTCGGCTTCGATGAGCATGCGGGTGGCGTAGCCCTTGGAGCGCCAATCCGCGTGGGTCGAAACGGAGCCGATCTGGCCTCCCTTGCAGTCGTGCTCGCCGATGCGGAAGCGGCGCACGAGCAGCGCGCAGGCCGAGCGCACCTCCTCTTCCGTACCGACGGCGATCAGGCGGCCGGGTGCACCCTCACCGAACACCAGCGGATACTCGTTCTCCAGGCTGTCTCCAACCTGGTGGACTTGGTCGATCAGGGCGCGGGCGGAGGCATGTTTGTCGGTCAGTAGCACGTTCATCGGGAGTCCTCGGGGGTAGGTTTCGCTTCGGGCGTTTGCTGGGCAGCTCGGAACGCCTCGACGATCTGGTCGGTCAAGGAGACGGCGTCCTGAAAGGCCTCACGCGCTTGTCCAACGGCATCCGCCAGGTGCTCGGGAGCCTCGACGGATTGGCTTTGGGCCTTCAGGTCGAGGGCGCGCTGTTCGAGCTTCTCGAGCAGCACCTGGAAGGAGACGCCGCCCGCGTTGGTCTTCGGCTGGCTGGACGCGGCGTCCGACTTGCCGGCCTGCTGAGCGGGGGAAGCCCCTTGGGGGTTTTGAATCGGTAGGGAATCCATCGGGGGGTCTAGCGCAGGAAGTTGAGAAGGCTCTGCTGGATCAAGCGGGCGCCAGCAGCCTGGGAGGTTTGGAAGATGAGCTCCGAGCTCGTCAGGTTGAGGGCGACCTCGGCGATGTCCGCGTCCTGGGTATCGGCGAGCAGGCCGGAGAGGCGCACGTCGGCCTCGTTCGTTCGAATGCCCGCACTGATCAAGCGCTGGCCTCGCGAGCCGGCATCCCCCAGGGCGACCAGCAGGTTGTCGTGGTTGCGACTGAGCTCGTCGAGGTGCAGCGAGAGGCGCTCGAGGGTCGCTTCCACATCGAGGCCGTCGGCGTTGCGCAGGTCCTCGGAGATGGCCTGCATCGTGTCGAAGAC
>JAUIEE010000387.1 GCA_030428965.1 bacterium
AAGAGGGACGCGCTCATCAAGGGCTCGGTCTTGCGCCACGGGTACTCCCACCAGCGCTCGAGGATGCGCCGCGTGTTGGAGCCGACGTTGGCGAACACGGCCTGGATCCACACCGAGGCGGCGACCGGAGGCAGCTTGCGCTCGAAATCCGCGTCGTCGTAGTTGGGCTCTCCGTGCACGATCCAGGTCAGGGGCGGGGCGTACTTGCCGCTTCTCTCCTGCCACTCCCAGGCCTCGTTCAAGAGGAAGATCGTCGCCACGAGGGCGATCGCGCGCGCGAGCCAGGCACCGCGCCAACCGCCGCTGGCCAGCATCGGAAGCACCAGGAGCGCCGCCGTCTCCCGGTAGAGGAAGGCCACGGCCAGGCACAGGGGCATGGCGATCCAGCGCAGGCGTCCCGGCAGGTGAACGAACAGCGCAAAGCCGCCGGTGAGCACGGCTCCGAAGGGCACCTCGGCCATGGCCGTGAAGGCGTAGGAGACGTGAGGCGGGTAGCCGAGGACGAACAGGGCCGCCAGGAGGCCTGTGCGGGTGCCGTGGAGCTTGCGTCCGATCAGGAAGGTGAAGACGCAGGTGGCCACGTAGCCGAGCATTCCGGGCAGGCGCCAGACCAGTGGGTGATCGCCGAGCGCGAGGTAGCTCGCGGCGAGGGATACGTAGTGGCCCGGCATGTACAGGCGCAGCCGCGGGTTGTCTGCGAAAGCGGGATAGACCACGTGGCTGCGCAGCTCGCCCTCGTCGGCCCAGTAGCGTGCGCTCGTGATGTAGCCGATCTGGTCGTTGAAGTGCGTGAACCCGGCCTCGTGGGGGCGGAAGAAGAGGCTCTGGGCGGCCAGGACCCCCAGGGCCACGAAAGCGACGAGCAGAACGCCCTTCCAGGGCTTTTCGGCGATCCGGAGCAGCTTGAACACGGCCGGGGATTCTACGTCGAGCCCCGGGGCCGTGCCTCCTCGGCCAGGATTCGAGCTGTTTCTCGATGAGAGCGGGACCCGCGCGGCGGTAGGGGACGAGGAGGGTGAGTCCCGATGAGTTCCCAACGCAGAGCGAGCATCGACCTGGTGCGTGGCGGGGTGATGGTGCTCATGGCCCTGGACCACGCACGGGACTACTGGGGAGACATCACCCTGAATCCCATGGACCTCGACACGACCACGCCCGCCCTGTGGTTTACGCGCTGGGTGACCCACTTCTGCGCGCCGGTCTTCGTCTTCCTGGCGGGCGTCTCGGCCTTCCTGGCGGGGACGCGCATGGCCTCCCGGTCTCGGCTCGCCCGCTTCCTGGTGTCACGCGGCCTGTTCCTCCTCTTGCTCGAGTTCACCGTGGTCCATGGCGGCTGGTTCCTTTCGTTCACGACGGGCTGGTTCGTCTTTCAGGTCATCGCCGCCATCGGAGTCTCCCTGATGTGCCTCGGCGGGTTGGTCTTCCTGCCGGTGCGCTGGGTCGGGCTGCTGGGCCTCGCGATCCTCGTTGGGCACAACCTGCTCGATCCGGTTCAGGCCGGTGGCTGGTGGACCTTCCTGCACGCCGGCCCGCGCTCGCCGAGCTCGGGATTCGTACCGGTGCTCGGCTCGGTCGGCGTCGTCGTCGCCTACCCGATCCTGCCCTGGCTCGGGGTGATGTGTGCAGGCTACGGGCTCGGGCCCCTTTTTCGAGGGGAGCAGCCCGGGCGTGGAGTGCGCCTCTTGTGGACGGGGGTCGCGGTCACCCTGACCTTCCTCATCGTGCGCGGGACGAACGCCTACGGGGATCCGGATCCTTGGGTGAGCCGGGAGCCTTCGTGGTTGACCTTGGTTTCGTTTCTCGACTGCGAGAAGTACCCGCCTTCGCTCGCCTACCTGACCATGACCCTGGGGCCGGCCCTTTGTCTGCTGGGGCTCCTGGAGCTCTCGCCTCCTCGCTCCGGACCGCTCTCGGGCCTGCTCTTGGCCTTCGGGCGCGTGCCCCTGTTCTACTACGTGGCGCACCTCTACCTGCTGCATCTGAGCGCGGGGCTGTACTACCGCTGGAAGCTGGGGAGCTTTCACTTCTTTCGGCCGGACCAGGCCCTGCCCGAGGGCTACGGCAACGGGCTCGGCCTGGTCTACCTGGCCTGGGTCGCGGCCATCGCCCTGCTCTTCGGACCCTGCCGCTGGTACGGGGCCTTCAAGCGCCGGCGCACGCATCCTCTCTGGAGCTACCTTTAGAGCCGGAAGGGATTTCCGCCCCTTCCCCGGCCCGGCTCAAGGGCGAGGCGTTCGCCGGCCGACAGCCCTGTTGACGAAAGGCCGTTCGTCGCGGGATGCGCCCCGACGTCGGTCTCCAGAGGAAGTTTGCCATGCAGTTCTCGACCGACACCCTCACCGAAGAAGCCAGCTCGTTCCTGGACACCAGCCTCGGCCTCGCCGTAGCTGGCACGACCGCCCTGGTCTTCGGTCTGGCCTGGTGCCGCATCTTCAGCAAGGCCGGATTCCACGGCGCCGTGGGCCTCCTGATGCTCGTGCCCGGGGTCAACCTGATCGTCTTCCTGTACTTCGCTTTTGGCCGCTGGCCGGCGATGAAGGAGATGCGCTCCCTGCGCAAGCTCCAGAAGAGCGTGCACAAGGCCGACAAGCGTCACTTCGCGCGCGCTTCCTGAGGAGGGTTCGCTAGTCGCCCGCTTCCAGAGCGTCCCTCAGGAAGCCCCCGTGGGCCTCGAGCCGGGCACGCGCCTGGTCGAGGTCCAGACCGAGTCGCGCCATGAGCACGGCAGGTTTGACCTGTCCTTCGGCGGCGTCCAGGAGGAGAGCGGCACGCTCGGCGTCCACTCCGGCGATCGAAGCCAGGAGGGCCACACCCCGCTGACGCAGCTTGCGGTTCGCGCGGGTGTCGAGATCGACCATCCGGTTCCCGAAGGTCTTGCCGAGCCCGACCATGACCAGCGTGCTGATGCGGTTGAGGACGAGCTTGGTCACCGTTCCGGCCTTGAGGCGCGTGCTGCCCGCGAGGATCTCGGGGCCGCTGGGGATGCGGATCGAGAGGTCGTAGTCGTCCTCGCACTCCTCCTTTGGCACGCAGGCAAGAAAGACCGTGGCGGCGCCGAGCTCGCGGGCCCGTCCCAGGGCGGCATGGACGAAGGGCGTCGTTCCGCCGGCGCTGATGCCGAGCACGACGTCCCGTGAACCGACCTCACGTTCGTCCATGGCCGCTCGCCCCTCGTCCCGTGAGTCTTCCGCGCCCTCCACGGCCGAGGTGAGCGCGGGGCTGCCCCCCGCGATGACCCCCTGGACCTGGTCCGGGGCGCTCTGGAAGGTCGGCGGGCATTCGGAGGCATCCAGCACCGCCAGCCGCCCACTCGTGCCGGCGCCCACGTAGAGCAGACGACCTCCCGTCGCGAGCCGGGCCGTGGCGAGCTCGACCGTGCGCAGGACGGAGTCGCGACAGGCTTCGAGTGCGCGCACGGCGCCGAGGTCTTCGGCCTGGAACAGCTCGTAGGCTTCCTCCAGATCCATGCGATCCAGCTCGGCGGCCTGGGGGAGGGCTCGCTCGGTGGCGAGCCGCGAGCGATCCTCGGCTCTCATCCCGCGGGGGCGGACTTCTTGGGACGACGACCCTCGCCGATGAAGCTGGGGGGCAGGGAAGTTCCCCCGTCCGAGACGAGGCACTCTCCGGTCACCCAACCGCAGGCGGGCGAGAGCAGGTACAGGCTGTGCAGGGCGACCTCCTCCGCGCTCGCGAAGCGTCCCAGGGGAATGTGGCTGCGCACGGCTTCGCGCGCCTGTTCGCTGGGCCACAGGTTGCCGGCGGCGCCCTCCGACTCGAAGGGGCCGGGGGCGATGGCGTTGACCCGGATGCGGTGGGGAGCCCACTCCGCGGCCAGGGTCTTGGTCAGGGCCAGCACGCCGGCCTTGGCACTGGCCGAGTGGGCGACACCCGGCTGACCGGTCCAGGCGTAGGTCGCCACGATGTTGAGCATCACCCCGGCCTGCTGGTCGATCATCATGCGACCGAACTCGCGGCTGCAGTAGAAGGTCCCGTCGAGCACGATCCCCAGCACCGCGCGCCAGGCGTTGGCGGACATGCGTTCGGTGGGGCACACGAAGTTGCCGGCGGCGTTGTTGACGAGGACGTCCACGCCGCCCCAGTCCTCCCGTAGCTGTTCCGCCGCGGCGTGAACCTGGGAGGACTCGCGCACGTCGGTCGCGATGGTGCGCACCTTCAGGCCCTCGGCCTCGAAAGAGCGTGCGAGCTCGGCGTGGTGATCGGGGTTGCGGGAGAGCACCGCGACCCGCGCCCCCAAGCGTGCGAGTCCCAGGCTGATCTCCTTGCCCAGGCCCGTGGCGCCGCCCGTGACGACGGCTCGCTGGTCCCGGAAGAGGTCCTCGGGGAAGAAGTCCTGGGGGCGGGGGACAGCGTCGTGATCCATGGAGAGAGAGTGACAGAATGGGGCGGGCCTGGAAAGGGGATCGGGCGGGCGTCCGGCCAGCCCCTTCGGATATCCTGTGCGCCCCTTTTGGTCCGCATCCCCAAGCCTCCATCCCATGATCACCCTCGAGAGCTACGTCCTCGGGCGCTGGCAGGCCGGCGACGGCTCCCCGCGTCCCATCACCAACCCCACCACCGAGGAGCCGATCGCCGAGATTCGCTCCGGGGGGTTCGATTTCGAAGCCATCGTTCGCTTCGGGCGCGAGACCGGAGGGCCCGCCCTGCGCGAGCTGACCTTCGCCCAGCGCGGTGAGCTGCTCAAGGCGCTCTCGAAGGCGATCTACGCCTGCCGGGACGAGCTGCTCGATCTCTCGATCGAGAACGGCGGCGGCACCCGGGGAGACGCCAAGTTCGACGTGGACGGGGCGACGGGCACCCTGGCTTCCTACGCGGCCTTCGCCAAGGAGATCGGGACGGATCACTTCCTGCGCGACGGCGAAGGCCTCCAGCTGGGTCGAACGGCTCGCTTCTGGGGCCAGCACGTCCTCGTTCCCAGGCAAGGCGTCGCCGTGCACGTCAACGCCTTCAACTTCCCGGCCTGGAACATGTGCGAGAAGATGGCCTGTGCCC